>CACXFH010000113.1 GCA_902766975.1 uncultured bacterium
ACAACTTTTTTAACTGTGTCTAATGTACTCATGTTTTTCTTTCCTCTTTTTTTGTAATAAAAATGTATTACTATTAATACTTCTCTTTTATAATTATATGTGAACAATTTTTTTTTGCAAGAATTTTACATTTTGCGCAATATTTTGTTATAAAACTTTATATAATAAAAGTGAGTGAGGTGAGTAAAGTGAGTGAGGTGAGTTAGTATTGTAGGGTTATTAGAATAAGTAAATAAGTAAATAAGGAAATAGGGGAATAAGGAAATAAGTTCGTTACAGTACTTCGGACAAATAGATGAGGTTCGGATGTTTAGCGAATTAGATGTTTAGCCAGACCTCTAGACCTCCAGACATCCATACTTCCTCTTAACGGTAGGGTTGACTTTAGTCAACCAATGTTATATTTACTACTTACTATTGTCAAACAATGCTTAACCTACTTTGCTTTAGGGGGTTGGGGTGGTATTATCAGCCCCTCTCCCTAGCCCTCGCCCCGAAGGGGCGAGGGAACTGTTTGTATTTTTTGTGACAGAATTTTCTATCGTATCTGCTTGAGCTTTTGGAGTCGAACCCTTAGTTGTCGTTTTTTCTGCTGCGTTAGCCACCCCATCTTCTAATACTTCGCCGGCGCCTTTATTACCTGTTACAATACCTTTGCCGTGTGCAGCACTTGACATTACTCCGCCCATTATTGCACCGGTACCAAAACCAAGCGCTGTTGCTTTTAGTATATCCTCTGCACTTCCGCCGTCTTTTGCTGTTTCTACTCCCGAATATGCACCGCCTGATAATGCGCCGTCAACAACGCCTTTGGTCCCGTATGCGGCTAATCGTTTACCAAAAGTTCCGCCGACAAGTTTATAATTGTTAGGATGAATTATTGATTCTTTCAATTGTGATTTGAATACTCTCCCCAAACCCTGTTTAGCTGCATTTTTAGTCGCTTGTGAAAGTACTTGTTTTGTTGCTTGTTTTCCTGTTTCTTTTACAATTTGAACTCCGGCACGGATTGCAACAGTTTTTGCTACTGCTCCGCCTGCTCCTGCGGTAAATGGTGCAAGCAATCCGTTTACCGAACCCATTAAAGCATCACCGGCAGCTTCTTTAAATAATAAATTATATTTTCTGTTTGTTCCAATTGTATCTACTGCTTTAACTGCAATTTTTGTCGCTGCACCCGCAACTCCGGCAGCTGCAAGACCAATCGCAATTGAAGCTCCTCCTGTAACCGGAGCCGCTGCGATTGCCACTGCATATATTCCAAATGACACAATTCCTGAAGTAACGTCAGATGCTACATCAACCGCAATGGCTTGACCTTCTTTATAACCGTCAACCATAGCTTTGGCAGAAGAAAATTCTCCCTGCTGAAATTTGGTCAAATTTGCTTTGGTATATTTTTGTCCTGTAATTTTTTCAAACTTTTTAGGGTCAATTTGCGCATTAGGATTATCCCGTAATTGGGTTAAAAGTTTCCGTTCTTCATCTATTTGTTTTTGTGCTTTATCCGAACCGTCTAAATTGAAAAATTCTCCTGCTGCGGTATTTTTAAACCAATCCCAACGCTTGCCGATGAAACCCTGTTCTTTTTTTGCCCGTTTAAGATATTTTTCCTGCTTATTTAGTTTTGCTATATTTTGATCTATTTGTGCTTTTCTGGGGTCTTTTGCTTTGTGCTTTATACTTTTTCCGTTTTTTGTTGTTGTATAGGAATTTTCTGCTTCGTTAATAGAAATATTACCTTCAACTTTTTTAAAATACTCTGGTTTGATTAGATTGCCGTCAGCACCATAATATTTGTAAACAAATTTGCCGTTTTTAGTTTTTGTATAAACAACTTTTCTTCCGGATTGCAGATAAATTGTTTTAAACTCATAAGCATCTTTTGTATTATGTTCAACTGCTAAACCTGTTGAACTTGTTGAACTCCGTTCTTTATTCCCGAATAATAGCTTGATAGCAGCATCCCGAGATGTTTTCGGATGCTGTTTCAAATAGTCATTTAATTGAACATTTTGTTGCGCGCTTAGTTTTTCTACCATAATATGGTTTACGGTGTTTTTTTGTTTTTATCTTTAATATGATTTACAAAACTTTATAAATTTGGGCAAAAAAAATTTTGTTTGGTTATTATTAGGAGTGAATAGGCAGTTAAGTTAATAAGTAGATAAGTTCGTATCAATTTATTAATGTTAATAACAATATGTAAGTTGGGCTTTCAGCCCAACATAATAAACGATTATATAAAGTATAAACAAAAAGGGACTTTACTAAATGCAAATTTCGGCAATAAACAGTAACAATCAATCATTTGGACACTCATTTAGAGTAAGTATCTGCACAAGAGGGGAAGACGGTGTAGTAAAATTTATAAACCCGTCAGAAAATAATAAACTTTACAAAAAACTAAATTCAAAAATTGTCGGATGGCTGAATGATGATTATTACAATAATCTGCGTCAGCTTTACGGAATACCCCGTAAGGTCGAAAAAACAAAACCGGAAACTTTAAAACACAAAGAAATGACCGCAAAACTGAGAGAAATTGATGATGATTATGCAAAATTTAATGTTGTCCGTTCTGTTTACCGCAAAAATAAGCTCGGTATAATTGCAACAGGCGCAGATGTTTCTATTATAGAAAATCTTAAAGGAGTTAAACAACTCGGACTTGCAAAATCAGATTCATTATGGACTCAGGGGGATTCGCACAATGAATATGTAAAAGCCTTATCTAAAGCCGTTAAAAATAATGTTATAGATTTTGTGCAGCATGATAATGTTTTATTACACTCTCCTGCTAATAAAGAAATCATGTTAAAAGCGATATTCAAACCGCTTGGCAAAAAAGCGGGAGTTGAAAGGTATGAGCTTGACGATTTTGAATTCCACGAAAATTACACAAAACGCACTCTATCTCCCGTTAATCCGAATTTCATTCGTTTCAAACAATCAAAAGGTATGCTTGCAGAAATCAAAAAAACGGTTGAATATCATTTGAATTCAATGCTCAAAAAAAGAGTTCATTTTGAAGATATAGACAAAATTTTGTATCCGAAATTTGACACTGCTCAGGCGGTAAATAAAGCGAAAAAAACCGAACCGAAGCCGACATTTATTCGCAAAGAACCAAAACAACTTGAACTAAAGTTTGAAGATTAGTAATATTTACTTCCAAAATACTTTAAATTTTTTTATTTTAGATAGTGTTTCGTCGTATTTGCCTTTAAAACAAATACATCTATCATCTATATACAAATATGACGGAATTTTTACATTAGTTATATCTTTAAATATTGATCAATATCATTCTTAAGTAACCATTTTGCTGATAATAATAGATTCCTTGAAGTGAATAAATATAAATCTGCAAATTTGTTTAGTTCAATTATAAAATTTTTTGCTCCATCTTTTATATCCGGAATAATTTTTTCATTGAATGGTTCTTTACCATATTGATTCAATACACCATCTAAATCAACCAATATTTTCTTCTTATATTGACACATAACTACCTCATTATAGTGCTTATATAGCAGTAGTGCTATATAAGTATAAAATATAAAATGTTTTTATGTCAAGTTTTAGAGAAGAAACATACAAAAAAATAGGGAAAAACATTAGAAAATATCGTTTACTTGCAAATATTTCTCAAGAAAAATTATCTGAAATTCTTGATGTAAACAGCAAATATATAGGGCATGTTGAACGATTTGAAAGATATATCAGTCTTAAAAAACTAATTGAAATAGCAGAATATTTTAAAATTTCTATGAAAAAATTTTTTGAATAATTTTATAAAAAGGCTTGGCATAAAACCAAGCCTTTTCAAGTTTGTAATTTTTATTAATTAGACAGAAGCTAATGTTTTAGCCTGTTCAAGTTGCAGTGTTACTGTTGTGATATCACAAACCGAACTTGGTCCGAAATATTGGATTGCTCCTGGGAACAGGTATCTGTCATTCATTGCCCAATCTTCACGATTATTTTGCAACTGTGCAAATACCGGACCGTTAAGTTCGACAAGAGCTTTTTTAATAACCGGTTTCATTGCACCATGACGGCGCTCCATATTCATCATCATTGTCAAAGGTACACCGCCTGCAATCCATTTTTTAGCCGGTGCAGTTAAATTTTTAACTGATGATAAATACCCTGTCAAACCGTTTGAAATTAATGCGTAAGCGTTGTAACCCAAAGAATAGCAATAATCCGCATCAAAATTTGACGGGAATGCGCATCTGCCTTCATAACCGAAGAAATGTGATTGTGCAGAGAATTTTCCGATATAGCTTCCTTCTGATTTTAATTTTGCAAGTTTTGAAGAAATCATTTCAATCAATAATTTTTCCGTTTCGATTTTTGAAACCTGAACATTGCCGTGCGGATCTCTGTCTGCAAGCAATTGTTCTTTAATTATAGACGGCAATGAGTTATAAACCGCTGCATTTTCATCATCAAGTCTGTGTTCAACAATTGCAAATTTTTCACGAATTGTTGTCGCATTTACAAAGCTCGGGTCTGATTCAAGTTCTGCCATAATATCGTTAAGATTTGCAATCATAGCCTTCATTTCAGGTATGAATTCAATTAAACCTTCAGGGACAATCGCAATACCGAAATTTTTACCCGCATTTGCGCGTTTTACAATAATATCTGTCATATAATCAATAATTGAAGATAGTGACATTTTCTTTGCTTCGACTTCTTCACTGATTAAAGTAATATTCGGCTGAGTCTGCAAAGCTGCTTCCAGTGCAACGTGTGATGCGCTTCTGCCCATAATCTTTATAAAATGCCAGTATTTTTTGGCGGAATTTGCATCTCTTTGAATATTTCCTATCAGTTCGGCATAAGTTTTTGTAGCTGTATCAAAACCGAATGAAATTTCTATCTGGTCGTTTTTCAAGTCGCCATCAATTGTTTTAGGGCACCCGATAACCTGAATTCCTGTTTTATTTTTAGTAAACCATTCGGCAAGAAGTGCTGCGTTTGTATTTGAATCATCGCCGCCGATAATAACAACAGCACTGATACCTAATTTTTGGCAAACATTAAATGATTCTTGGAATTGATCTTCCGTTTCAAGTTTTGTTCTGCCGGAACCAATGATATCAAATCCGCCGGTATTTCTGTAGGCATTGATAAATTCATCATCAAATTCAACATATTTTCCGTCGATAATACCTGAAGGTCCGCCTAAAAATCCGTATAATTTGCTTTCTGGATTTGCATTTTTTAATGCATCATAAAGTCCTGCAATTACATTATGTCCTCCAGGAGCCTGTCCTCCCGATAAAATTACACCTACATTTTTTGCCGGAGTAGTTTTTGATTCCGATGTTGCTTTAAAAGTTACAGTCGGCTTTCCGTAAGTATTCGGAAACAGGTTTTGAATATCCTGTTGATCCGCAACTGATTGAGTTGCTTTTCCTTCAATCATTTCCAATGAATTAATACCTTTTTCCAAACTTGCCGGAAGTTTTGGTTGGTATTTCAATCTTTCAATTTGAAGCGGTGAAAGTTTTGTCATATTATATTCCTTTCTTTTTTATATTTTTACATTCTCAATTGTACTATAAAAATTTGGAAGTTGGATTTTTTACTTGATTAATTAAGTTTGCGTTTCAATTCGTTGCGAAAATCCGTGAGCGGTCCGACGTTTGGGTTGCGCATGATTTGATAATATTTTTGAGCGTAGGTGACGGGATATTTGGGCACCCAGCTGAATTTTTTATAAATATCAATGGTATCAGCTCCGTGTGATAACATTAAATCATCAATTGTTTCTTCATGCGCAGGAGAAATTGAAGATATTAGTTTTAGGATATAATCAGAGAAAGTCAAAACCGAATAACCCGAAATTACTCCGGTTTCTTTAATAAATTTGTATAAATTAATTCCGTTATCTTCATAAATATGCTCTTTGGCGTTTTCAGGAAGTATTAGAGCGCCTGAATCGGCTTTTTCTATTTCATACCAATCACCCTTATATAAAATTCTCATCACACTGGGAGAAGGCATGTAAATATCATCAAATTCGTTATCTAATAATATTTTCCCCTCAAAATTCATCACTCCGTATTTATAATTTTTATATGTAAGGAACATTTTGCCAAATAAAAGATCAATTTTTTGATATTTATGCGGAATAAGTATTTCTCCGTATTCATCATATAATCCAAAATCATTGGAATTGCCGAGTTTTGCATATTTGCCTAAAATTCTGTCCGTGTGGCGATACTTGGGTTCAACGATAATATTTCCTTTTTCGTCTGTAAGTCCGTATTTATTATTTTTTCCTTGAACAAGCCAACTGTGATATCCTACACGTATCATTTTTTTATAAATAGCATCTGTTAAATTTTCACCGTTTTCATCTTTTAAACCCCATTTATTGTCAACTTGATATAATATAACATCATCATTAGTAAAGCCTTTAGACGGGTTTACAAGAGCCAAAGCAGCAGAACCTGTAAAAAATATAATACTCAAAATAACCAATAATTTTTTCATAGTTTAATTATAGCAAAAAAAATTTTTATGATTTTTACTATAACCATGATGATAAATAAACTAGCCCCAAGTGTGCGCTTACCTTTGGAATTTTCTAAGGGCTCCGCAACTCAAAGACAAGAAAAAGCACAAAACTTTGCATCAGGATTGTATAGAAATCTGATGACAAAATTTACGGATAATTATTCTATAATGAGTTATTCCGAATTGGAAAAACACATTAACAAGCTAATTCCCGATAAAAATTATAAGGTTATTGTTAAAGAATTAACTCCGGAAAAGGCCGCAGAATCCGAATGTAATGCGCTATGTCAGATATTATTTAACAGCAGTCGTCAGGCACAAGCTCATTCTATTGATATTCCGGGAATAAATCATACAATACGTTCCGTGCATTTACCCGAAGTTTTGCATGAAATAGTTCATATTGCCGATAATATGTTTAATCCAAAACTTGTTGCAAGAGAACAAAAAATAAATTTAAAAAATATGAATACAAAAAAATATGAGGATTTCTATGATAATCATTACTATTGCGGTGAAATCATAGAATGCAAACGAGATAAAAAAGATGCACTAAAAATAATTGAAAATAAAACACGCAAATTTTTAAAAGGTCTTAGTACATCTGATAAAATAGACTATATTCAGGATATGAGATATTCACTTATGTCGGAAATTAATGCGTATAAATTTCAGGTAAAAACGGCTCAAGAGCTCAAAAAAAGCGGATTTATGATACAAGATTATCAATTTGACGATATAAGTGAAATCGGCTTGTATAAAGATAAAATAAAACTTTTAAAAAATCTTGCAATTGAATTTATCGGCAAGGAACGGGCAAAACATGCAAACAAAGTCAAAAAACATAAATAAACCGTATTTGATTAAATTAACAGGACTTTTAAGCGATATTTAAAATAGTCCGTCACATACAGTTGAACAGAATTTACATCTGCCCGAATTATCAAGGTTATATTCCAACAGTTGATAGCCGTTGCGGACAATTATACCTTTACCGCAGTTTTTGCAATATGTTGTTGAGGTTTGCACATTGGTAATATTACCGGTATATACATAATTAAGACCAACTTCTTTTGCAATTTTGTATGCTTTTATAAGGGTAGAAAATTCGGTTGCTTTTCGATTTTCAAATTTATATCGGGGGAAAAATGCGCTAAAATGCAAAGGGACATCAGCACCGACATTATTCAATATCCATTCACATTCTGCTTTTAATTCTTCTTCAGAGTCATTTTCGCCTTCGATGAGCATTGTTGTGAGTTCGACATGACAATTTGTTTCATTGCAAACATATTTGATTGTGTCAAGTACAGGTTGAAGTTTTGCAAGACAATTTTTACCGTAAAATTTTTGACTGAAAGCTTTTAAATCAATATTTGCTCCATCCGTATATGAAAAAATTTCTTTTGCAGGCTCAGGATTAATAAAGCCTGAAGTTACCGCAACGGTTTTTATTCCGAATTCGTGGCATAATTTTGCGGTGTCAATTGCGTATTCAAAAAATATAATCGGATCGTTATATGTAAACGCAACACTTTTACAGTTATGTTTTAAAGCAATTGAGACAATATCTTGCGGGGAATTATAATTTAAGCTTTTAGGGTCGATTTTATTTTTTGTAGTCTGCCAGTTTTGGCAAAATTGACATCCCATATTGCAGCCTAATGTACCGAAAGATAAAACTCCGGTTGTCGGATAAAACTGATAAAGAGGCTTTTTCTCAATCGGGTCGATGGCAAGTCCCGTATTATAGCCATAAGAGTCTAAAATAATTTCTCCGTTATAATTTTTTCGTACATGGCAAAATCCTCTTTGCCCCAAATTTAAAATACAATTTCTCGGACAAATTGTGCATTGAACTTTACCGTTTGTTAAGATATTTTGATATTTCATAGAATGTATTATAATACTGTTATGAGAAAAATAAAAGAAGCAGCCGTTGCCAATACTTTTTATACAGGCAGCGCAGAGGATTTAATTTTACAAATACAAAATTTTAAAGAAACAAGCAAGAACTTGTACCAGTATGCAACAAGGGCGGTAATTGTTCCGCATGCGGGGCTTGTTTATTCAGGGCGTCTTGCTTATGAAGGTATAAGTCAGATAGATAAAAACGTCAAAAATATTTTTATTTTTGCACCTTCTCACCGAGTCGGCTTTGACGGGATTGCATTGTCAAGTTACGATGCTTGGGAAACTCCCATAGGAACGTCCGAAGTTAATCAGCAAATCTGCATGGATTTGCATGACAATTTTGGGGCAAATATCAATGATGATGCTATGGCAAGTGAACACTCTATTGAAGTCGAATTACCGATTATTCAACATTTATTAGGAGATGCAAAAATTGTTCCTGTTCTTATCGGAAAAGAAAATCCGGAAGTAATTAAAAATATTATTGAAAAATATTATCCGAATAAAGAAAATGCGTTTGTTATTTCATCGGATTTGAGTCATTATTTAACAAACGAGAGAGCCAAGGAAACGGATAAAATTACGGCTCAAATGATTGAAACCGGCAATATGAGCGGTTTCAGGTACGAACAGGCATGTGGTGCGGTTGGAATTGCAGGACTTGTCGCATTTGCAAACAGTAATAAATTCTCAATGATAAGAATTGATTTGGCAAATTCATCGGAAGTTTCTGAGGATACCTCAAGAGTTGTCGGCTACGGAACTTGGTTTTTGTATGAAGGAAATAAAAATGATTATATTGCGAGATATCACGCAGGTTTTATCATTGACTTGTGCAAATTGATTGTAAATTCCGAATATAATGAAAAACCGATGTCTATAATTTATCCTCAGGTATTTGATCAGCCCGGAGCTTGTTTTGTAACAATAGAAGAAAACGGTCGTTTAAGAGGATGCATAGGTTCAATTGTAGCGCATAGAGCTTTAATAACTGATTTGGTCGAACATGCAAAAGATGCAGCATTCAAAGATATGAGATTTTCACCTGTAAGAGAAGAAGAATTACCTCATCTTAAATATGCGGTTTCTATTCTTACCGATCCGAAGAAAATTATCTTTGAAAACGAAGAACAATTGATGGAAAAAATTGTTCCGAATGAAGATGGTATTATTATTCGTGACGGCGATTATCAAGCGGTGTATTTACCTTCTGTTTGGGAAGAATTACCTGATAAAAATGAATTTATGAAATCTTTAAAAGTAAAAGCCGGTTTAAAAGAAGACCATTTTTCAGAAACTTTTGAAGCTTATAAATTCCACACAATTTATATTAAAGAGAGATAATGTTTAATTTATGATAATGGAAATGTGGCTAAAATTGCCTGATTTTATCAGGTTTATAATTATTGGCGGTATTAATGCCGCAATTTCGTATATAATTTATGCAATTTGCGTGTTGATTTTCGGTACGGGACATTATCAATTGTGTGTTGCACTGCAATGGATTTTATCATCATTCATTTCATATTTGAATCAAAAATTCTTTGTTTTCTGCACAAGAGGAAATTATGTTAAAGAGTACTTAAAATGCTGCTCAACTTGGGCAATAAGCTATGTATTAAATGTAATTATACTTGAAATTTTTGTCAGATTTTTGATTAAAAATGTATATATCGCACAATTTATATCACTGTTTCTTGTTTCAATTTCTACGTATATATTGTTCAAATTCTTTGCTTTTAAAAAAACGGAATAGCGTCAAAATATATAAAAACAGAAAAGCGGACAGAATTAGCTCTGTCCGCTAAAGGTTTTTAAATTTTACTTGATTGCTATTGTTGATTAAAAGCTAAGCTTTCAAAATATGAATTTAATTTAGCACATAAAAAGTTTTATCGCCCCGACATAATCTTTTATTTATAATTGTGTAATTTTGTGTTGTTCAATATTGAGATACCCTTCAGGGCAGTGGGTTGAGCAGTATATTGTTTTGTTTTCTTTAATAAATTCACGTACTCTTGAAAGAGTTTCTCTTGCTTTGTCTTTATCTTCGAAAACTACGGATAATTCATTTGCATAAAGTGCCGCATCACAATAAGTTACATCCCCATGAAACATATAATAGCAACCCTGCTCTTTATCTTCCAAAATTGAAATTGAATTACCGTTTGTATGACCTTCTGCTTTAATCATTACAAGAGAGTCTGTTATTCTTTGTGATTCAGGGAAATTTTTGTAAGCTCCGTCAGTAAATTTTACTCTTACAATATTATCACCGGTAAGTTTCATATCATCTGCTTCTCTTTCGGATATATAAATTTTAGCATTCGGAAACATTTTTAGTTCGCCCGTGTGGTCAGGATGTTTGTGAGTTACAACGATTTTTGTAACATCTTCTACCTTGTAGCCTGTAGCTTCAAATGCTTCTTTGAAAGTTGCCACCTTTTCGCCCATCCAAAGCGGAGCATCATCCTTTTTAGAAAATGCCGGTGTTTCGTTTGGCATGCCGGTATCGGATAAAATAACCTCTTTCCCGTCATCAATCAAAAAGTTTTGCAAAGATGATCCGTATTTTACATCTTCGCATTTTTCTTTATCACGGGTTCCGCCAAAGGCAAAAGCTTGTGTCATAAAACCACCGTCATAATATTTTAATGGTATAACTTTTATCATACTTTTTCTCCTTAAAAAACTATAATTTTTTGAATACCCCTTTTTTGCAGCCGCAAATAGGGCATGTATAATCTTCAGATTCTGATTCTAAATCTCCGACATATTCAAACCCGCATACTGAACAAACATAAACAGACTTACAGGCATTATTTTCTTCATCTTCTTTTGGGGCATACTTTTCAATAATTGCTTTTGTTGCTTCCCCGTGATGTTTTTCCTGCCGAGCAAATTCTCTAACCTGTTCAACGGCAGTACTATCAATCCCTAACTCGGCAAGTTTGTCTGCAATAGCATTTATATTCCCTTCCCCTTTATATTCTGCTTTGGACAATCCTCTTATCATCTGCCAGAAAGCCTTTTCATCATAAGGGTACCTTCCGTTTAATGATGCGTAAAACGCTCCATGATTTGTTTCTTGATTTCCAAGTTCTACAAATTCATTTGCAACATCATCAAGCCCGAACTGCTCTTTTGCAACTTTTGCCAATGCATAATACATTGCGCCACCTACAGCCTCACCTGTAGCTAACTGCGCAATTGTCTTTTCTAATTCTGTTCCCTTTGTCTGCCCAAAAAAACTCATATAACCTCCTGTTTTTAATTACCTGTTTTGTATAAATTTAGCATAAATCAATCTTAAATAAAATTAGCAGAATAAACATACAAATTAATATCATATAAAGATTGTACAAAATACACTTGATTTATAAATTTATTTAATGTACTATATTAATAACATTTATTTGTGAAAAAAATCACGATTAAAATGCAAATATCATGTTATCATTATATAAAAGGAGAAAAATATGACAACAAAAAACAAAAAAACTGTTGAAAAACTTGAAAAAAGTTTAAATAAATCAACAGTAGTAGACAGCGCAGAACAATTTGAACTGCTTATTGAAAGAGTAAAAAAAGCTCAAAAAATTTATTCAACTTATACTCAGGAACAGGTTGATAAGATTTTTAAAGCTGCAGCAACTGCAGCAGACAAAGCACGTATCCCTTTGGCAAGAATGGCTGCTGAAGAAACAGGTATGGGTGTTTTGGAAGATAAAATTATTAAAAATCACTTTGCAAGTGAATATATTTACAACAAACACAAGAATGCTAAAACTTGCGGAATTATAAAGGAAGACAAAGCAAACGGAATAAAAATCGTAGCTGAACCTTTAGGTGTTATTGCAGGTATCATTCCTACAACTAACCCGACATCAACTGCAATTTTCAAATCATTAATTGCATTAAAAACCAGAAACGCAATAATCTTTTCACCGCATCCGAGAGCTACAAAATCAACAATTGCTGCGGCAAAAGTCGTTTTGGATGCCGCTGTAAAAGCAGGTGCTCCGGAAGATATTATCGGATGGATTGATGTTCCGTCGGTTGAACTTTCGGGACAATTAATGCAGCACCCTGACATTGCTTGCATTTTAGCAACAGGTGGTCCTGGTATGGTTAAGGCAGCTTATTCTTCAGGTAATCCTGCATTGGGTGTAGGTCCGGGTAATACTTCAGCAGTTATAGATGAAACCGCCGATATTAAAATGGCTGTATCATCAATTATTATGTCAAAAACTTTTGATAACGGTATGATTTGCGCATCCGAACAATCAGTTGTAGTTGTTGAAGATGTTTATGAAGAAGTTAAAAAAGAATTTCAATACAGAGGTGCTTATTTAGTATCTAAAGAAGAACAAAAGAAAATGATTGATCTTCCCTTTATTGACCCGAACAGAGGAACAGCACATCCGGCTATTGTCGGGCAAAGTGCCGTTAAAATTGCAGAATTATCAGGATTTGAAATTCCAGAATATTCTAAAATTCTTTTGGTTGAAAGACCTTCTGTTGATTGGAAAGATCCGTTTTCAAGAGAAAAATTATCTCCGATTTTGACAATGTATAAAGCTAAAAACTATGAAGAAGCTTCAAAAATGGCTTATGAATTAGTTTCAAAAGGCGGAGCAGGTCACACTTCAGTTTTATATACAGACCCGAGAACTTCTGAAAGAATTGACCACTATGCAGAATTAATGCCGTCATGCCGTGTACTTATCAACTCTCCGTCATCACAAGGCGGTATTGGGGATTTGTACAACTTCAAACTTGAGCCGTCATTATCATTAGGTTGCGGCTCTTGGGGTAAAAACGCTATCTCAGGTAACATCGGGGTAGAAAACTTACTTAACTACAAAACAGTTGCTGAAAGGAGAGAAAACATG
>CACXFH010000114.1 GCA_902766975.1 uncultured bacterium
AGTAGATTAAAACTAGGAGATTAAAATAATGGAATTAAAAATTAAATGTGTTGATACAGCAACAAATTCAGACGGTTCACAATACGGGAAATTCGTGATTGAACCATTGGAAAGAGGCTTTGGTACTACTATCGGTAACGCTTTAAGACGCGTATTATTATCGAGTCTTGAAGGAACAGCGGTGACAAGCACCAGAATCGAAAGCATCACTCACGAATACACTGCTATTCCGGGGGTTCTGGAAGACGTCATTGACGTTATTTTGAACTTGAAAGGATTGGTTGTAAAAACAGATTCCAAAGAAGCTCAACATTTGAGAATAGATGTTGATAAGCCGGGGCCTGTATTGGCAAGTGACATACAATTGCCTGCGGGAGTAAAGGTTGTCAACCCTGACTGGTTAATTTGTACAGTAGCAGACGGCGGTTCATTCCATGCCGATGTTATTGTAGAATCAGGCAAAGGCTATGTTGCTCATGATGTTCCAAGAGATGTCAAAGGTGATTCAATTGATGTATTGCCAATTGATGCAACATTTATGCCGATTAAAAGAGTTAGTTATAATGTAGAAAGCACCCGTGTAGGAGATTCACTGGATTATGACAAATTAACTCTTGAAATTTGGTCTAACGGTTCTGTTGACGTTCAAAACGCTTTGAGTCAAGCAGCAAATCTTTTAATCGAACACTTTATGCAAATCGCATCAATTACAGGTCAACCTGCAGTTGCAGCCATTCCTGCAATTGAAGAAGAAGCAGAAGTTGTTGAAGATGAACCTAAAATGACTATTGAAGAATTGGAACTTTCAGTAAGAGCTTACAACTGCTTGAAAAGAGCAAGTATCAATTCTATGTCGGAACTTTTGAAAAAATCAGAGCATGATTTATTAAATATCAAAAACTTCGGCAAAAAATCATCTGATGAAGTAATTGAAAGATTACATCACTTCGGCTTGGATTTGGCTCCAAATCCTGTTGAAGAAGAAGATTTAATAGGGTAATAACGTAGGTTGGGCATACTTGCCCAACATGATATAAAGGAAAGTAAAAATGAGACACCAAACTAAAAAACATACGCTTGGAAAAGCACAAGACCAGAGAAAGGCTTTGTTGCGCTCTTTAGCTACAGAACTTTTTGTTCATGGTGAAATCACAACTACATTGGCTCGTGCAAAAGCATTGAAACCTTATGCGGAAAAGATTATCACTTTAGCTAAAAAAGGCGATTTGAACTCAATTCGCAACGCTGCAAAGTACATCTATAACAAAGAAACAGGTGACTTCATGGCATACAATGTTAAAGAAAAACAATATGTAGAAGTCCCATCTGACGGTAAATTCACCGATGAAGTAAAGAAAACTCCTCAAACAGTTTTGAGAAAATTGTTTGTTGTAATCGGTAAAAAATACGCTGAACAAAAAGGCGGATACACAAGAATTTATCATTTACCGCCAAGACGCGGTGACGCTTCTGAAATGGCATTAATACAATTGGTGTAATTTCACGATGCGATATGCTTTGACAGTTCAGTATATTGGCAAAAATTATGCAGGCAGCCAGATTCAATTCGAAAATGGCAAGCAAATAATTGAACCGACAGTGCAAGGAATGTTAGAGCGTTCGATTAGTACATTGATATTCGGAGATACCGAAAATAAAAACCGACAGTTTAAAACAGTCTTTTCCGGACGAACTGACAAAGGAGTAAACTCGTTAGGGCAGGTTGTTCATTTTGACACCGACAAAGATATTGTTGCTTCAAAATTTGTCTATCAATTGAACGAAATTTTGCCTGATGATATTTCTGTCAGTGATTTGAAAATTGTTAATGATAAATTTCATGCTCAAAAAAGCGCCAAAAGACGCCATTACAGATTTGAGTTTGTAAACAGAAGATGTAAAAATGCGTTTGACGGCGATTTGATGAGAGTGAAATATCCGACAGATGAAAAGAGAATGCAAAAAGCTCTTGATTATTTGCTGGGTGAACACGATTTTTCAAGTTTTAAAAGTTCCGGAACGCTAAACCCAAGCAAAGTCTGTTTTATTGAAAGCGCCAAAGTCAAAAAAGAAGGCGATAGAGTTATTATTGATATTGTAGGGAATCGTTTTTTGTACAATATGGTAAGAACAATTGTCGGAACCCTTCTTGAAATAGAAGGACATAATCTAAAACCAGAGCACATGCTTGAAGTTTTAGAAGCAAAAGACCGCCGCAAGGCAGGTCAAACTGTTAGTCCGTACGGATTAACATTAATGGAAGTAACTTACTAACGTAGGTTGGGCTTTGTGCCCAACAAAAAATGGAGAAAATGCAATATGAAAACATATAGTGCTAAACCTCTTGAAGTAGAAAGAAAATGGTATGTAGTCGATGCTGAAGGCGAAACATTGGGTCGTCTTGCAGTTCGTGTTGCAAACATTTTAAGAGGTAAAAATAAACCTGAATACACTCCAAACGTTGATACAGGCGATTTTGTAATCGTTATCAACGCTGATAAGGTTGTAGTTTCAGGTAAAAAAGAAACAGATAAAATTTACTTGCACCACACCGGATATCCGGGCGGTTTAAAAACAGCTTCTTTCAAAGAAGTTATGGAAAAAGACCCGAGAATTGTTATTGAACATGCTGTTCGTGGTATGTTACAACACAATACATTGGGGGCTGAACAATTCAACAAATTAAAAGTTTACGTAGGTTCCGAGCATCCTCATGCTGCTCAAAAACCGGTTGTATTACCGAAGGAGGCTAAATAATGGCAGATAATAAAGATATCATAATGGCTACAGGCAGAAGAAAGACCTCCATTGCCGTTGTTAAATTGGTAAAGGGTTCAGGCAGAATCTTTGTAAACGGTAAAACATTGAAAAACTACATCGGCAACAGACCTGCTATTGAAATGTTGGTATATAGACCGCTTGTATTAACTGAAACTCAAGACAGATATGATGTAAGAGTAAAAGCAGTCGGCGGCGGCGTTGTTGCTCAATGCGGCGCAATCAAACACGGTATTTCAAGAGCTTTGGTTAAAGCTAATGAAGAATTCAGAAATGTTCTTAAAGTTGAAGGTATGCTCACGAGAGACCCGAGAGTTAAAGAACGTAAAAAATACGGTAGAAAAAGAGCTCGTAAGAGATTTCAATTTTCAAAACGTTAATCAATACAAAAAAGAACCGACCAAATGGTCGGTTCTTTTTTGTCGTATAATAAAAAATATATTATTGTCATTCTTGAGGGAGTGAAACGACCGAAGAATCGCCTATTGAAACAAATGTAAAATGCGAACTGTTTGTCAATCCTTCGCCTAAAGGTGCTCGCATTAAACGGATATCGGCTTGAGCCTTTCATCCTCTGCTCGCACCTGCTCAGGATCACTACATCGTTAAATAAATTTTCTTATACCATCCAGGGAATAGGTTGTCCGTCTTTACCGGTAAACTTTGCACAAGCGATTAAAATTAAATCAACCAATGCCCAAATACCTGTTATGGCAACGCCAATTCCAATCCAACCCAACAATATTGTAATCAATAACATTGCAACTGCTGAGCCTGTTTTACCGGTGTAAAAACGATGAGCTCCAAAAATTCCTAAAAAGAAACAGAATAAGAAAGTTGCAAGCCATTCAGTATTAAACTTTTTTTCTTCCATATTTACCTCCAATTTACATAATTAATTTATATTATTTTTTATCTTTTGTCAATTTGATGTATTATTTACATTGTGCTATTATTTGAATGTAGGAGTAATATTTTGAGCATAATCGCAGATGATAATGATTTTATAAATAACAAACCCCAAAAGGGGAAAAATCCTGTTGTTAAACCTGATGAAAACGATAATGACCGTTTGTTTGAAAACAGTATTCGACCTACGGATTTTAATTCTTATATTGGTCAAACCAATTTATTAAAGCATTTAAAAATTACTATTGAAGCCGCAAAGAAACGTGAAAAACCTCTTGATCATTTATTGTTTTACGGACCTCCGGGGTTAGGCAAGACTACTTTGGCGGGGGTTATCGCGCATGAGATGGATGTGCCTGTAAAAATCACATCCGCTCCGGCATTGGAAAGACCAAGAGATATTATAGGAATATTAATGTCACTTGAAGAAAATCAAATTCTGTTCATTGACGAAATTCACCGATTAAACAAAGTTGCAGAAGAAATTTTATACCCTGCGATGGAAGATTTTTACCTTGATATGACGACGGGGAAATCGCAAACAGTCAAGACTTTGCGCATTCCATTGCCAAAATTCACTCTGATTGGAGCAACAACAAAAGCAGGAGAATTATCAAGCCCGTTAAGGGACAGATTTGGTATAGTTCACAGACTCGAATTTTATACTGAAAATGAATTATCGCAAGTAATAAAACGCACGGCAGGGTTACTTGATATTGAAATTGACGAAAAATCCGCACATGCTATTGCAAGGCGTTCGCGCGGAACTCCACGTATTGCAAACAGACTTATTAAGCGGGTAAGCGATTATGCAATCGTTAAAAACGACGGCAAAATCACGGAAGATTTAGCAAACAGCTCATTAGACATATTGGAAATTGATGAATTCGGTCTTGATAACACCGACAGGAATTTATTAAAACTTATTATAGAAAAATACGATGGCGGACCTGTCGGAATAGAAACCATCGCCGCCGCTATCGGAGAAGACTCCAGAACGCTGGAAGATGTTTGCGAGCCATATTTGCTGCAATGCGGTCTTTTGCAGAGAACTCCCAGAGGAAGAAAAGTCACCCCAGAAACCTACAGACATTTAGGCTACAAAACAGTAAATGCAAATCAACAGAGTTTATTTTAAACCTTGTAATTTTGGTGAGTTTTTTTTATAATCTTGGTATGAGTAAACAGAGGATTAAACTTAGGGATTTTGAAATCGGCGGGGATAAATTGACTATCCTTGCGGGACCTTGTGCAATTGAAAGTCAGAAAATACTTAATGAAACAGCGCAGGGATTAAAAGAAATAACAAAAGAGTTGGATATAAATTTTGTGTTCAAATCATCTTTTGATAAAGCAAATCGTTCATCTTTGACTTCCTATAGGGGACCGGGAATGGAAAAAGGTCTAAAGATGCTGCAAGAAGTAAAAGAAAAATATGATTTACCGATTGTAACGGATATTCATGAACCCTCTCAGGCAAAAAAAGTCTCAGAAGTTGCAGATATTATACAAATTCCCGCATTTTTGTGCAGACAAACAGATTTGCTTGTCGCTGCGGGAAAAACAAATAAAATAATTAATATCAAAAAAGGTCAATTTTTGGCCCCTGAACAAATGAAATCTTTAATTAAAAAGGTTGAAGATTCAGGCAATGAAAATATTATGATAACAGACAGAGGAACTACATTTGGGTATAACAATCTGGTTGTGGATTTCCGAGGCATTCCAATAATGAAGGAATTCGGCTATCCCGTCGTATTTGATGCAACTCACAGTGTTCAATTACCCGGAGCAAACGGGACAAGTTCAGGCGGCGACAGAAGATTTGTTCCTACATTAGCAAAATCCGCAATGGCTGCCGGTGCAGACGTTCTGTTCTTTGAAATCCACCCCGAGCCTGATAAAGCACTCTGTGACGGAGCCAACATGGTTGCACTCAAAGATGCAAAAGAATTATTTGATATTTGTAATCAAATCTTCAAACTTGTGCGAGGTCTTAACTAAATGGTTGAAATGCTCACGTTTGTTCAAGGTCCTATTGATGCAAATAATTATTTGTTGATTGATGAGAATACAAAAGACGGGCTTTTGATTGATTGTTCAAGTCCTGATGATGCATATATAAACGAAATTAAAAAACTTGGCATAAAACTGAAAACAATTCTTTTGACTCACGGGCATTTTGATCACATTTTAGGATGTAACAGATTTTATGAAGAATTTGGTTCTGAAATATATGTTTCTCAAGAAGACATTGAACAGATTACCTATGCCCCCCAAATGACAATGACACTTGGAGGAATCAAAATTCCTGAAATAACAAGTGTAAAAAATATTGTAAATGAAGGTGACAAATTTAAAATCGGAAACGTTGAATTAACGGCACTTTCGACCCCAGGGCACACAAAAGGCGGCATGTGTTACCTCACAAACGACGGTAAACTCTTTAGCGGGGATACATTATTTAGAAGAAGCGTTGGCAGAACAGATTTCGCAGGCGGAAGCTTTGAACAAATACAAAAAAGTGTCAGAGAAAAGTTATTCAAACTTCCTGATGATACAATCGTATATTGCGGACACGGACCTGAAACAACGATTGGATACGAAAAAAAATATAATGAAATAATATAAAAAACCTATGGCACTTTGTGCCACTACCCCTTAAAAGGGCAGAAGGGCAGCAGATTTGGCATACATGCCTAATAAAATAAAGGATAAAATTATGAAAGAACAATTGGAAAAAATTTATTCGGACGCAACGGCTGATATCGAAAAAGCCGTAAATATCAAAGACTTGGAAGAAATCAAAAATAAATATTTAAGCCGAAAAGGTGAATTTAACGAAATTAAAAAAGGTTTAAAAGATTTATCAATTGAAGATAAAAAAGTTGTCGGAGCCTTGGCAAACGAAATTACTCAAAAGCTTGAAAGCTCAATTTCTGATAAATTTAAATTGTTCTACGAAAAAGAACTGAATGAAAAACTACAAAAAGAAAGACTTGACGTTACTATGCCGGGACAATTCATCCCTAAAGGTCATACCCATCTTTTGACATCCACAACGGAAGAAATTTGCTCAATATTTAGAGGTCTGGGTTTTAGCGTGGTTGAAGATGAGTTTGCACCTGAAGTTGAAACGGAATATTACAATTTTGATATGTTAAATGTTCCCAAAGATCACCCTGCACGTGATGTTCAAGATACGTTCTTTACAAATATCGCCCCCAATGTTGTACTGAGAAGCCAAACCTCAGGAGCGCAAATTCACGCCATGGAAGCGAAAAAACCTCCTATCAGAATTATTGCCCCCGGACGTGTTTATCGTAATGAAAATATTAATTCCCGTAAAAATAATTTTTTCCATCAAATAGAAGGACTTTATGTGGACAAAGGAATTACATTTGGGGATTTAAAAGGTGTTTTAAACGAATTTATCAGAATTTATTTTGGAGAAAGCCGACCGACCAGATTCAGAAACAGTTTCTTCCCGTTTACCGAACCGTCAGCAGAGGTTGATGTACAATGTATAATGTGTCAGGGCAAAGGTTGCAGAACATGCTCAGGTACCGGTTGGTTAGAAATCTTAGGTGCCGGCATGGTTGATCCGAATGTATTAAGAGGGGTAAATATAGATCCTGATGTATATTCAGGATTTGCATTCGGAGTAGGAGTCGAAAGACTTGCAATGCTTAAATATGCGGTTGATGATATACGTCTGTTTTTTAATAATGATGTGAGATTTTCGGCACAGTTTAAATAAGAAGGATGAATAAATGTCAATAATCATAATGATTTTATTACTCAGTTTTTTAATTCTCGTGCATGAAGCAGGTCACTTTATGGCAGCAAGGATGCTCGGGATTAAAGTTGACAAGTTCGGCTTTGGTCTGCCAATCGGACCGACATTATGGAGTAAAAAAATAGGAGATGTTGAGGTTTTGGTGCATGCCTGCTTGTTAGGCGGCTATGTGGCTTTTCCCGATGATGATAAAGATTCGGATTTGCCGTTAGATTCAAAAGACAGATTTGTGAATCGCCCTGTTTGGCAACGAATGATTGTCATAAGCGCAGGCGTTATTGCAAATGTTATTACTGCAATAATACTTGTAATGTTTACTGCAACTGTTTGGGGGAAATTACCATCAGGGAATTACCAAGTTTTTATAAATAATATCACAGCAGAAAAAACAGAATCCGTTTGGAAAAGCGGATTGCAAAAAAATGACCGAATTATAAAAATCAACGGTTCTGAAATTCGTTCAACTTATGCAATTTCACTGTATTCAAAAAACAGCGCTAAAAACGACGGGAAAATAAATGAAAATCTCGTTTCGGAAAATCTGGAGATATTAAAGAAGTTAAACCCATCAGTTGCAACCGGCGAAGCTGTAAAAAAAGGCATAAAGATTAATTTGCCTTCAGATACAATTATTGAACCTCCATTGATTATAGGTGATGAAGAATTAAAAGGTTATGCTCCATACAAAAATAATGAAATTCAACTGTCAAAAGAACAGATAAAACTTCGTGATAAAATTCATCAAAAGAAATTTTATATTTCAGATGGAACATATACATTAAATGATATTGCCTGCGCATTGTCTGACGGATTAAAACCTGTCAATATAACCGTTTTAAGAAACGGGAAAGAAATAAACTTAAAACCTGTTTATCCGAATAAAGACGGGATTATAGGCATTGCCATGGCTGCAAAGCAAGATTTGGTAACGACCAAAAACCCCGTTGCAATATTCAAAGAAAGCTGCAAATATATATGGGAACAGACATATATGCTTGTATACGGGCTGTGGCAACTGTTTAGCGGTAAAATCCCCGTTAAAGACCTGCACGGGATTGTTGTTATTGCAAAAATAGGCGGAGATGTTATTCAAAACAGCGGGATATTTTCAGGATTATTATTAACAGCTATGATTTCAATGGACTTGGCACTCGTTAATTTCTTGCCGATACCTGCGCTTGACGGCGGGCATTTTATGTTTTTATTAATTGAAAAACTCAGAGGACGACCGCTGGATCAAGAAAATATTGAAAAAATAAGCAATATTTTCTTTTTATTACTGATTATATTGATGATTTTGATTATATTTAATGATGTTTATGCATTAATAAAACATCAATTATAATTAATATTTGATGATTTTAATAAAACTGTGCTAAAATCTTCTTATCAAAATTGATGAGGAGATTTTAGCCATGACAGAAACTGCAATTAGAAGTGTAAAATTTGACCCCGGATTTGCTCAACACACAACAATTTTATCAATAAATTTAGAATATATTTATGCAAAAATTAATTCGTACAAAAATCTTGGGCAAAGAAAAAGATGCTTTAAATTTAATTATAAACAAATACAAAGAATGACGGATAATAATATCGGCTTCTGCTTAGGCAGTATTTTGTGGGCAGTTTATATAAAATCACTCGGGAATTTGCCAATAGAGGGCAATCCATGCTATGGAGATACATTTGATAAAGATGAAACCTGCGGAGAAATTGATTTTTCTATTGAATACTATGAGCAATTAAAAAAAGATGCAAAATATTATATCGCTCAAAATTACGAAATAAATCCATACGCGATGACAATTTTGAATCTTTACAAAGAATTTCTGCTTGAAAATAAAAACTTTACTTCAACAAAAACAACAGATGATATTGTACTGCCAAAAGATTTAAAAACTCCAACTAAAGAAGATTTAGCAATAATATACGAAAAAATTGAAGAAGTAATAAAATCAGGCAATTTGCTTGATTTGACATCGGTATTTGGTCTTGTTTATGAAAAATAATCTAAAAACAAAACTATATCAGATGTTTATACTCGGGCTTGAAGGCGGAGGATATGAATATGCACTTCAGCAAGGACTTGGCGGTATTATATTCTTCACCAAAGATATTCAAACCGAAAATCAATTTAAAAACCTAATTAATAATATTAAAGCCAAAAGTATCATTCATCCCTTCTTATCAATAGATCAAGAAGGCGGCAGAGTTGAGCGTACAGAAAATATTCACCACGGCAAGAAATACTTATCTGCAAAATTTGCTTTTGAAAAAGGACAGAATTTTTTAGCGCTGCAAACTCAAGCAATTGCACAGGAACTTAAATCATACGGAATAAATCTCAATTTCGCTCCCTGTATTGATGTAAATACAAATCCAAACAATCCGATAATCGGAGAAAGAGCATTTTCTTCTAATCCTGATGACGTTATTAAAGGTGAAAAAATTGTATCCGATGTATACCGAGAGAACGACATTATCCCTTGTGTAAAGCACTTCCCGGGACACGGGGATGCAAATACCGACAGTCATTTGACCTTACCGGAGATAGATTTATCTCTTGAAGAAATGGAACAAACCCACATAAAACCTTTTAAGTACGCAATTCAAAACGGCATTGAAATGATTATGGCAGCACATTTGCACTGCACCTGCTTTGAAATAGATGAGATTCCGACATCACTAAGTATAAATGCCCTGAGCTATTTAAGAAACCATTTAGGCTATAGCGGAATCATAATTTCAGATGATATGGTTATGAAGGGGGTTGCAAAATTCGGACAACTTGAAGCTTGCATTATGGGTATTAAAGCAGGTTTAAATATGTTTATTTACAGAAATTCCGACACGCAAACAATTGATATGATTGAGCAATTATACACAATTGCCATGAAAAACAAAGAATTAAAAGAGAAAATAGAATTATCTTATTCAAAAATAACACAACTCAAAAAAAATTTAATATAAATATCTAATACCTGAGGATATGTTGATTTTTTAAAAAATATCATTAAATACATTGTATGGTGTTTAATGGTGTTAAAAATTATTATGAACTTTTAAATGTAGATAGTGATGCAAGTACAAGCGAAATTAAGTCTGCATACCGAAAACTGGCAAGGATATACCATCCGGATGTTAATAAAGATACAGATGCCATAGACAAATTCAAAGAAATAACTTCTGCTTATGAAACACTATGCAATGGATTGGAACGTCAGAAATACGATACAATTCATCACATCTTCAGAAAAGATAAAACATTTGAATTTGAATATCAAAAACAAGAAACGAAGCAAGAACCAAACGAAAATTTAACAAAAGAACAAAATAAACCACATGATGATAAAACCGAAAAACGAACCCGACCGAATAAAAATCCAAAATCAAAAGAAAAAAATAATAAAAAAAGTTTTTCAATAAATATCCTAAAAACAGTAAAGCATTATATTTCACGCCTTAAAAGAAATAAAAAAATCAAAGATTTTTCAAAACCCCAAAAAGGTGAAAATTTAACAACAGAAATAACAATAACCCCTGATGAAGTCCTGACAGGTTCAAAAAGGATAATAAATATCCGTTCAACAAAAACCTGCCCCAAATGTTTCGGGCATAAGTTTACCAACGGGGATAAATGCTCAAACTGCGGCGGAAGCGGGACAGTTACAGAAACAAAAAAAATTACACTTACAATTCCAAAAGGGATAAAAGACGGCACCAGATTAAGACTCAAAGGAGAGGGGGCTTCGGGCAAAAACGGCGGCTCAAACGGGGATGTTTATGTCTTAGTTCATATTGAAACCAAAACACAGGTACATTTTGATAAATTAAATATTTATTACAATGTTCCGATTACCCCGTTTGAAGCAGCGTTGGGAGAAGAAATTTCAATTCCCGCATTTGACGGAACAATAAAATTAAAGTTACCTAAAAATACACGTTCCGGACAAAAATTCCGCATTGCTAAACAAGGATTAAAGAAAAACGGCAAAATCGGAGATTTAATTGTAACGGTAAGTATTGAAATTTCTCACAATTTGTCGGATGATGAAATCAAGCTGTATGAGCAGTTGAAGAATTTATCATCAGAAGATGTGAGGAAAAACTTTGGTTACGGAAGCTAGAATAAAAGAAATATTTGAATCAATACAGGGTGAAGGACCTGTTATCGGATACAAACAGCTTTTTATCCGCTTTTGCGGCTGCAATTTAAATTGCAAATATTGCGATACCGATTTTGAAATTAAAAATTCTGTTACTTATAACCCCGAAAAACTGGCTATAAAAATTATATCCGAATTTAACTTAAATAAAATTCATTCTATTTCATTGACAGGAGGAGAACCGCTTTTACATACCGATTTTATCAATAAATTTATTTACATAATTCGTCCGAAATATAATAATTTAAAAATATATTTAGAAACAAACGCAACATTATCTGAAGAATTAATTAAGGTAAAGAATAAAACAGACATTATTTCTGCTGATATCAAACTTCCGTCTGCTACCGGAAAAGACACCTTTGAATTGCATGACAAATTTTTGGCACAATGCAACGGGGTTTATACATTTGCCAAAATTGTATTTGATGAAAATATAACTCCGGAAGAAATACGCAAATGCACAAACTTAGGTAAAAAATATTCAATAGAATTAATTCTACAACCTAAAATGATTGGAGATAAAATCAGCGTAAGTAAAAATTTCATTGAAGCTACATTTGATAAATTTTTGGCAGAATACGCAAAAGTAAGGCTTATTCCGCAGGTTCACAAATTTCTTAATGTCAGATAATTTTTATAAATTATCCTAAATATTTCTGCAGACTGTCTTTATCAAATACTTCTATACTGTTTTTTGAGTGAATAAATATCATTGAAGTTATTATTAATTTCAATGTATCAAAGTCAGAAAAAGCCATTTTTGAACGCAAATCATCCATATTATTTGCAAGAAATTCCATTATAATAGTTTTACCCTCATAGACAAGACTTGAAAAATAATCAAAAGATGCTTTGGATTTTATCCCTTCGAGATAAATTATATCGGGATTTTGAAAGGTTATAAAACGAGCGGCTTTATCCATATTAAAACCGACGTTTTCATTAAACTCGCATTGGTTAACCCCTTTAAGCTCATATTTTGCAATACTTTCAAGAGTCATTATATTTTTTGAAGTATTTTTGGCGGCCTCTGACAAAAGAGAATAAATTACGTGTGTTTTACCGCTGAGAGCAGAACCGCATACAAGAATTATCCCTGCGGATTCTAACGCCGAACGTATTTTAATAATATCATTTTTAGCGTTAACAATCTGCTCTAACTTCTTTGGTGGCTTATAAATTTTCAAGAAAATTCTTTCCCCCATTATAGTCGGGAAAGTAGAAACACTTGCCATTACAACAATATCATCCACTTTGAAGCATAATTTCCCAAGTTGAGGGACTTCGGACACAGACGGGTCAAGTTCGGATAAACTCTTTAATTTTGCAACAAAAGATGAAATCAATACCGGCGGAATATTCCCACGACTCAACATTTCTCCCTGTTTCTTAAAGTTTACTCCAAGTCCTTCGTCATTACCCTGAAAAACAACTTCATGAATATCTTCAAGCATCGCTTGTTTTAAAATTGCGCGAATTATTTTTTGAATATGGTTATCGCTTAAATCTTCTTTATGCAATTCTTCCTGCCAGTCATAACCGGCTTCATATTCTGTTGAAATGTTCCCTACAGAAACGTCAATTTTATAATATTCGTCAATTTTTTTCAAAATTGTTTCTTCATTTGCCAAAACAGGATCAATTTCACATTCAGCGCTTTCCATTATTTTATCAATTGCAAAAAGATTTCTCGGATCCGACATAGCAACAGTCAAAGTATTTTCAATCTTAAATAACGGGATAATTTTATATCTTCTTGCGTCTGAATAACTTATAAATCTCAAGCATTTTTTATCAAGTTCATAATCATCAAGATTAACAAACGGAGTATGCAATTTTGATTCCAGAAATTTAATTAATTGTTCTTCCGATAAATAGCCTGAATCAATTAAAGCCTGACCAATATTGATATTTCTGGCATTAGCAATTTCCTGAGCCTGTTCAACTATTTCATACTGAACCAACCCCTCTCTTACGAGGTCATATTTTAGTGTTTCCAATGTTTTATTTGTGATTGCAGGCATAATTTAAATTTCTTCTTCCGATGCTAAATACTTTTGTACAACAGATAAAACTTCGTCCAAATCAAACGGTTTTGTTATATATTCATTCGCTCCTGTCTCCTCTCCGATGAGTTTATCTTCTTCCTGAGAACGCGCGGTTATCATTAGAATAGGGATATTTTGATATTTTTTATCAAATTTTAACAGGCGGCTGATTTTATAACCATTAATTCTTGGCATCATAACATCAAGAATTATTAAATCAGGAACAATTTCTCTTGCGAGTTTTAGTCCGTCCTCTCCGTTATAAGCGCAATAACAACTGTAATTGCAACCTTCGAGTACAAATTTCAGACTCTCGACAATATCCTGTTCATCATCAACTATAAGTATCTTTTTCATAACACACCCTTAAAACAATGATAATTTACTACAATATAGCACATTTTTTGTTTTAGGGAAAATTGTTACAAATATGTAAAAAGGCACTAGTGCCTTGAAGCCCCGGTGCCTTATTACCTTTATTTAATAATTTTCGTGATAGAATACATCTCTATATGTAGTTAACAAAAGAATAATTGCCGCAATACCGATAATTGAATAAATTATTCGGGATAAAACAGTCATTTCCCCAAATAAAAGAGCAACAAAATCGAAATTCATCATTCCGACCAACCCCCAATTTATTGCCCCGATTAATACCAATATGTAAGAGATAATTCTTAATGCGTTCATGTTATACCATCCTTTCTTTTTTTTAATTCTTTGCCCTCAAATGAGAAAAATCATTCCCGATTTGTCTTAGGTAATATTTGCAAATTTATTATGTCCTTTGTAAAATTAAGAAATAATTTTGGGGATAATTATTATGACACTTATTAATGAACATTTTACGGTACATACAAAAGGTAATACGGATATTATTGATTTGACACCGCAAATAAGAAATGTGGTATATAATCATGGTTTGCAAAACGCCGTTATATATATTTATGCTCAAGGCAGCACTGTATCAGTTACAAATATTGAGTTTGAACCGGGGTTACTTGTAGATTTCCCCGAAGTAATGGATAAACTTGTACCGATAAATAAAGCATATCATCACGATGAAATGTGGCATGACGGCAACGGATATTCGCATATCAGAGCATCAATTGTAGGAAATTCGACTTATGTGCCTTTAATTGACGGGGTGCTTCAACTCGGGCAATGGCAGCAGATTGTACTTATAGATTTTGATAATAAAGCAAGAGCAAGGAAAGTTAACGTGCAAATTGTTTATTAACGTCACAATTATTGCGTCACTTGCATTTTTGTCATGCGGATATTATAATTAAATTCCAGAGGATTAAAAGAAAGACAATGGACGGTTCCGGAATAAATTCGATAG
>CACXFH010000115.1 GCA_902766975.1 uncultured bacterium
GCTCCAGTGGCGGAATCGGTAGACGCGTTGGACTTAAAATCCAATCGGGGCTCAACCTCGGTGCCAGTTCAAGTCTGGCCTGGAGCAAGTATAATAAAAGACCTCAGTGATGGGGTCTTTTATACTGAGGCTTTTTCAGTATAAAGGCCGACTTTCTGTGCCTCGCAGTAAACGCCAACGCCTCCAATTAGCCTGAATATTCATTACAGGCATAATTGTCGGGCTCTCGTCTTTCAGACTCGTGGCTCTGCTCGGCTTGGTCTGGTCTGGAGCAAGTATAATATAAAGACCTCAGTGATGGGGTCTTTTGCTATATGTTGGGCTGAAAGCCCAACTTACAATTATAGCGAAAAGCTAAACTTACGTATTTTATAATAAGGAGTTCTGAATGAGTGAGAAATCAGAAAGAGCAAAAGAATTATTTAAATCAGGATATAACTGTTCACAGGCGGTTTTAGGAGTATTTTGTGAAGAATTGGGATTAGATTTTGAGACTGCAATGAAGCTTGCCTCATCGTTTGGGGCAGGAATGGGCAGGATGCGTGAGGTTTGCGGGACTGTAAGCGGAATGTTTATGGCTGCGGGTTTAGCGTTTGCATCTGCAAGTGATTCTCCTGTTGAAAAAGGGGAACATTACAAGAGAATACAGGAACTTGCAAAGAGATTTAAAGATAAAAACGGCAGTATAATTTGCCGCGAATTGCTTCAGGGTATTGAGTCCTCGACAAACCCGATACCTAGTGCAAGAACAGAAACCTATTACAAAAAGCGTCCGTGTGTAGAGCTTGTGGGTGATAGTGTAGAAATTTTTGAAGAATTTTTAAAAGAGTCAAAATCTAAAGTTATATAATATACGAAATAATATTACCCATCTAATTAGTAATTTTGCTGATATTTCAGACAATAATATCGCTTAATATTTTTTTTGAGTGTAATTATGTCTGATAAAGTTTTTTACAAAAAAATGAGTATAGATGAACTTGTTGTGCTGTCGCAGCAAGAGGATTTTAAAGCATTGGAGGAACTTATAAAAAAAGTTCAAAAAGATGTTTTTGCAACATTGTCTTATATGCTCAAAAGCAATGAAAATCTTTATGATTTGACTCAAGAAGTTTTGGTCAAGCTAGCAAAAAATATAAATAATTTGCAAAATGCAAAATGTTTTAAGGGTTGGCTCAATCACATCATAACAAATACTTACTATGATTATCTAAGAAAAATAAAGAAGAAGACTGAAACAATACCGTTGGAATATTCTTGTCCTCAAGAAAACGGCGTTGTAAATATAGACATTCCCGATAAACGTGTAAAGCCTATGGAAAAATGTATCAGTGCAGAGTGCGAAAGGCAGGTTAAAAAGGCTATAAGAGGATTGCCCGAACATTTTAGGATTGCAATAATTCTGCGAGAGTTTCAGGGACTAAGTTATGAAGAAATTGCAAACAGTACAAATTCCAGTATCGGCACGGTAAAATCAAGAATTTCCAGAGCAAGAATGAAATTACACGAAGATTTGAAAGGATATACTGCTTAAAAGGAGTTATTTATGGATGAAAATTTTACTTGTTCACAGATTGAAACGCTGATGAATTATTATATAGAAGGGAAACTGGCTCCTTCACTTGTCAAATATATGCAAAAGCATTTGGATAAGTGTGAATATTGTAATCAAAAGTTTAAACGGCTTCATCAACAACAGAATCATAATATAAAATTCCCAAAAGCGAACTCTGATAATACTTTTCTCGGGAGCTTATCCGCTTATATTGATAACGAACTTGATACATCCGAGAACGTAAAAATAAAAAAAATGACTATTTCAAATCCGACAGCACGTCAGAAGCTTGAATCTATGTATAAATTTCAAAAATTAATGCATTCTGCTTATGAAAAAACAAAAAACGATACTAAAATTGACTATTCAAAAAATATTATTGCGTTGTTAGATAAATCCGAAGATTATACAACGCCATATTTTCGTAATATAATATTAATGTTTTTGTTGCTTTTTATTGCAATAATTTGCGGATTTGTTTATCTGTATTTTTAGGTTCCTCTATTCATAAACGCTTGCATATATGTCTTATGTATTGCGGCTTTTGCTCGTTCTTTAGGTGTTTGAGGATTTTGCAAACTGGGGTTGGGATTATTTAGTTTTGCCAAATTTGCTTGTTGACGATGAGAAGCATACAGATTTCTCAAAATCGGAGTAATAATGTTACACGATATAACAGAACCGATTGTAGTCGCAACTACGCCCAGACCATTAGCAAACAGCTCAAAACTTCTGCGGCTGCGACTTGTGAAGTGCATATTTTTTCTGTTCATCATAACATCACGGATTATATTAAAATCATATTTGCCGATTTTGTCCTTGAAACCACTCATAATCAAATTATTTTTAACATTGGAAGGAATCCATTTGCCGCTATTGACAAGTTTACCTGCAACTGCCGTAAATGAACGGGTTACAAGGTAGAATGACGCAATATTCATGCACGCATCCATAAATTCTTGCGGGATAAGAAACATTTTTTGCTCTTTCGGAATTTTATCATTCATCATAATACCGGCAATTTGAGCGGCAGAAGATAATATCCAACCTATTGTTCCGGTATGAATTAACATTTTGCCCGCATCTTTATTATAGGCTTTGTATATTGCACTAAGGACAGAATTGAATTTTTTTGGCATGGCATTAATGTTTTTCAATCCCTTTATTGCCGCTCCGACGGCAATGAGCGTTGCAGCAGCTGCCGCAAAAATTATGTTTCTCTTTGATGATGTCTGTTTATCAGGTTCTTTTTTTACATTGTCAGCAGAATTGCCTTTCATCGAAACATAATTTGAATATCCTGTTTTCCGGTCATGATTAATTAGAGAATCAATGCTTGGTCTGGGGATAAAGGGTATCTGTGTCGAATTTTCTTGCCCCTTTGGCAAAGCATCCTTGGTTTGAACTGACGGCTGAGGCTTTATCAATTCGGATTCAATTTTTTTTCTGTCACAATCTTTTATCTTTTTGACAAAAATATTAGTCAAAACTTTGGTTAATGGTGCATCTATTGCAAAGTTGGTAAATAACATGACCCCTAATGAAAGAAATGTTCCGAGGGCAAGTTTATATTGCTTCATGCCTTTTAAAGTTGTTCTTGCAAGTCGGGGGTACAAGATGGATTCTAACATTTTTTTTGCTTTGTCTGGCTTTTGGGTGAATTTTTCTACAGCCTTAATCGAATAATACCTGACAAAATATCCTGTGGCGGTGCCTGCAATAATTTTTGCCGTCGTTCTTGCAGCGGAAACTTTTTTGGTATCATCATCTACGTGTCTGTTGTGTAAGTCTATAAACGGCTGGGTCATTAATGCCGTTGCACCTAATATCACTCTGTTTTGGGGTGATGAGATGTGTTGCCCTGCCCATTTGATACCGTTTAATACTTTTCCTTTTTTTAATTCCCAGGACGGCAAACTGTCGAAGACCCATTTTGCGGTTCTTCGAGCAAAACTTGATATAGGTTTTACGCCAAGGTTAGACATACACACATTCACCCATTATATAAACAATTTTATGGGTTAATAATTGCTACAAAGCCTGAATATACTTAACAAAATTTTACAATTATAATATTGCGCCTTTCGGCACTACTGTTACTCCGCCTTCGGATACGTGAAATCCTCTTTTCAGGTCTTCTTCTTTATCATATCCGATTTTTGTATGCGGCGGGATTACAACGTTTTTATCAATTATTGCTTTTCTGATTTGAGAATATCTTCCGACTTCTACATTTTCCATAAGAATACTATCCACAACATTTGAATAACTGTTTATTCTGACTTTTGGGGATAATACGCAGTGAGAAAGTCCGCCGCCCGATATTACGCAACCTTCTGAAACCATTGAATTTGTTGCCATCCCGACTCTGTCACCTTCCTCCCATACAAATTTTGCAGGAGGATAGTTATAATTGAATGTTCTAAGCGGCCACTCTTTTGAATATAAATTTAATTCCGGATTATATGATAGCAAGTCCATATTTGCCTGCCAATATGCATCAATACTTCCTACATCTTTCCAGTAACCTTGTTCGGCTTTTGTCATGCCGGGGAATGAATTTTGAGCAAAATTATAGACATAAATATTTTTTCCTTCCCCTAATAGCATCGGTATAACGTTTTTGCCAAAATCATGAGCAGAGTCTTGTTTTTGAGCATCACGATTCAAGGCATCAAGCAATATTTCTTTATCAAATATGTAATTTCCCATTGAAGCAAGGCACATATTCGGGTTTCCGGGAATTGATTTTGGTCTGTAATTTGGTTTTTCAACAAAATTTATAAGCCGCCAATTTTCATCCACTTCCATAATCCCAAATTCGGATGCTTCTTCTATTGGAATCGGAATACCTGAAATTGATAAATCCGCATTATTTTCTTTGTGAAAATCAAGCATTTGATCAACATGCATTTTATAAATATGGTCGCCCCCAAAAATGCAAACATATCGAGGGTCTTCGTCAGTTATGTGAAAAATATTTTGATAAATTGCGTCTGCCGTACCTTTATACCAGTCGTTTCCGGTTCTCATTTGTGCGGGCGCCAAATCTACATATTGATTCAAAAACGGTGACAGGGTCCATCCTCTTGTAATGTGTTTATTTAGAGAATCCGATTTATATTGAGTTAAAACTTTAATTTTAAAAAATCCGGAATTGATAAAATTATTTAAAACAAAATCAATAATTCTGTATCTTCCGCCAAACGGGACAGCAGGTTTAGCTCTGTCTTTAGTCAAAGGGTATAATCTTTTCCCTTCGCCGCCTGCCAAAATCATAACCAACGCATTGTCAATACTCATATAATAAAAATCCTCGCAAAACTACATTATTATTTTATAACAAATTTCAAAAAACGTCATTAATCCAAAGTAATTAATTTTATATCTTGAGTAATGCCGAATAGACATTATTGATTATATAAAAGAAAATGATATAATATTACTATGAAAATCGGTGTTATAGGTCTGGGCTTAATAGGCGGCTCTATATTTAAGGATTTAATTCGTTTAGGATATGATGTCGTTGCTGTATCGCAATCGCAAAGCGGTAAAAATATATTTAAAAATTATGATGTAATTAAAGATTGTGATTTGATTTTTGTTTGTTCCGCGATGAATAAAACACTTGGGATTCTTAATGAACTTGAAAATATTTTACCTGAAACAGCTGTTGTAACTGATGTTTGTTCACTTAAACGCTTTGTTTGTCAAAAAAAATATTCTTATAACTTTATTCCGTCACATCCTATGGCAGGAACAGAACATAAGGGGTTTGAACATTCATTTGAAGGGCTGTTTAAAGGTGCAACGTGGGTGATTGCGCAGCGCTCCGCACTTGAAATCGAAAATTGCGATTCTTCTTCAAGCAAAGGACAAAAAATTTTGGTTGATATAATCAAGCAACTCGGTGCAAAACCTTTGTTTACAACTCCCGAAGAACATGATAAGGCAGCCGCTTTAATTTCGCACATGCCAATGCTAATTGCTCAGGCTATTTTCAAAACGGCTCAGGATAACGAACTTGCGCTGAGTATGGCATCATCTGGATTTAGGGATATGACTCGACTTGCTCTATCTAATACTGAAATGGCAAATGATATGATAAATATGAATTCTGATAATATAGAGCAATCAATTCTGAAATTGTATAAGTCGATAGGCGAACTTACTAAAGAAGATTATTTACCCAAAATTGAGCAAATAAAGGCTAAACGTTCCGACATGTTTAAATAATAATTAAGAAATGTTAATCCGGATTTAAACTGCTTAAACCCTGTTATAATCTGCGATATGATATGATGTTTCCTGATTATGGGAATTGTTAATTTTCATAGACATATACTCCCTCACATCATTCCTCTCCTGATTTCAGGAGAGGGAGATGTTGTAAACGTATTTGTGAGTTTGTACAACTTCGGGTGAGGTTTTATGATATAAAAACCGATTTGGTTTTCAACTATTTTGTAAGTTGGGCTTTTAGTTATTTCGTAAGTTGGGCTTTCAGCCCAACAATAATCATGTTGGGGTAGAAACCCCAACTTACATAAGATGGATTGCTTCCTCCCGCTCGCAATTGTACGTGTCAAGTAATTAGTTACATGTTTTGTTTTTAAATAACAAACAAGGAGAACTAATTATGACAACAAGCAAGGGTGCAATTTTTTGCACCGAATTCCCTTCCCTAGGTAGGACTCTGCCGAGAGAAAGGTGACTAAATGTCACGTTTCTCGAGAGGAGGTAAGGATGGGTTTCAAACAATACAGCCGTGGCAAATATTCAAAACCCCACCTAACCTCCCCTGCTATGGGGAGGTGCTTTACTGCCATTGGTAGGAGCGAAACTTTACAAGCTTGATATTTATGCTACAATCAAATGTGACGGGTATTTATTGATGATTAAGTTGGTGAATACGGTTGGTTTAGTTCCAATAATAATACCGTCGGATTATATGAGTAAGTTTATGAATCACAAAATTATTCTGTTAATGCTTCCTAATAGGGATATCAAAAATTTCAACTAAAATAAAAATTTTAATTGTACAAACATTTGAATAAAGGATAAAAAATGGATATAAAAATGATTATTGAAATACTTGCGGTGATTTTTGGGGCTTATGTTATAGGCTCAATTCCGACAGGATATATCGTTGTAAAATTATTTACCGGACAGGATATCAGAATGATTGGTTCCGGGTCAACCGGTGCAACAAATGTTAAAAGAGTCATGGGCAAAAAATGGTTCTTCATTGTTCTTTTGCTTGATGCGTTTAAAGGTGCTTTGCCCGTTATTTTGTCTTATTTATTTGCCGCGTCATTCAAAGAAATTGGTTTGTTGCCTGTTTTGGCTGCGGTTTTTGCTATATTGGGACACAGCAAGTCAATATTTTTAAAGTTTACCGGAGGTAAATCTGTTGCATCAGGTGTCGGTACATTATTGGCTCTGAATTGGCAGGCAGGACTGCTGATTGCATTTATTTGGGCAGTTGTAACATGGTTTTCAAGGTATGTTTCATTGGGCTCAATTGTTGCTCTGGCGCTTGCCCCTGTTATTATGTGGTTTTTAAATTCCCCTGCTGCTTATATTGTATATGCTTTTTTCGCAGCAGTTTATGTGATTTATCTACACAGAGAAAATATAAAACGCCTTATTGCAGGTAATGAAAATAAAGTGAGATAGTTGTTTAGGGTTAAACTAATTCAACCGCACTCTCATTATTTACTAATTGATATTGTGTGTGTTGGTCAATTGGTTTATAATATAAAAAAGCACCCTGATAATTAATCAGAGTGCTCAATTTTTTTTGAAAATAAAATTAGCTCAATTGAACTGTTACAGATTTTGGTTTTTGAGTGTAAGTAATTTTATCTTCTCTTGACAACCAGCCTAAGCCCATATATGTGAAATTGTCATCCAAATCCATATCTTTTCTTAATTTGTTGATAGTAACTTCACCTTTGCTTGATAGGTAATTGTAAATTTTACCTGCAGATTCAATAATTTGTTGTTGCATTTCTTTTGCTTCTTTTTTACTGGATGTAAACATAATTTCGTGCCTCCTTTTTTATAATTTTATCTTACAACTTTCAAAAAAATAATCAATAACTTTTTTATATCATTTGGCAGAATAGCCTGATATCAAGTTTTTTGCTTCTTAATATTTCTAAACTTTTTATAATTTTATATAATAAATTTACAAAAATATCATCATTTTAATGTATTTTTTTGTTGATTTTTACATGAATTTTTATAATTTCAATAAATCTATCGAAATTATATAATAATTTTGTTATAATTTTTTTATTTTTGATTTTAGAAACTCTGATTATATAAAGGTTTGCGCCGTTATTGCAGATTATAATTATGGTAAAATTTTGATTTATTATAAATAAAACGGAAAAGATATTAATCTTTTCCGTTTCTCACATATTTTACTTGTCTAAAACTATTACTTAGCAGCAAGTTTTTTTACGGCAAGAGCAAGTCTTGATTTTTTTCTTGCAGCGGTATTTTTATGCAAAATACCCTTAACAACAGCTTTGTCGCATAATTGGTAAACCTTTGATAAAGCAGAATTTAATGCATCTTTATCTTCACCGCTTGCAAGTTCAAGAACTTTTTTAACGGCTGTTTTGATTGAAGATTTCCAAGCTACGTTTTTAAGTCTGTTTTTTTCAGCGACTAACACTCTTTTTTTAGCAGATTTAATATTTGCCATTTTTTTTACCTTTCATTTTTGTGCGGTTAATGACTCCGCAACTACTCATTTGAGGATGTGAGTATATTTATTAAAACTCAAAAATAATTTTTTTGCAATATATTTTGAATTAACATTAATTAACTAAACATTTGCATATTATTATGTTTATTGTATATTATTGTTGGTTACACTGGCTTGATAGGTTTTGCCCTAGTCGGAGTGAATTCCCCGATGGAGCAGTGTTTCCCGTAGTACAATACATTTAAATTAAAAAAAGGAGAAAAAAGATGCCAACCGCTTCAATGATTGAACTTTTGGAATCAGGTGTACACTTCGGTCACCAAACACAAAGATGGAA
>CACXFH010000116.1 GCA_902766975.1 uncultured bacterium
ATAATATATTATTAGGTCATATTAGGTCTAATTGGGTATAAATATGTTAGAAAATATTGATATTAAAATTAACAATCAAATGCTTTCTATAATCTCTGAGATTGATGAATTTAAGGGTTCATGGAAGTTATTAGGTAAAATGGCTCCGGAAAAATTGAGAGCATTAAAGAAGGTTGCAACGATTGAAAGCGTTGGTTCATCAAATCGTATTGAAGGGAATAAGCTTTCTGATAGGCAGGTCGAAGAATTATTATCACGCATAAAAAAGCAGTCTTTTGCAAATCGTGACGAAGAAGAAGTTGCCGGATACGCAAAACTTGCTGATACAATTTTTGAAGATTGGGAAGTTATTCCTTTATCTGAAAACTATATAAAACAATTACACAAAATCTTGCTTGAATATTCTTCAAAAGATGAAAAGCATAAAGGTGAATATAAAAAGATATCAAATGCGGTTGTAGCTTATGATGCTGACGGTAAAGAACAAGGGGTTGTTTTTGAAACTGCGACTCCGTTTGAAACACCAATGAAAATGCAGGAACTTGTAAATTGGACTAACAAAAATTTGTCGGATAGATTCTATCATCCGCTAATTGTTATCGGAATCTTTGTTGTAAATTTTCTTGCCATCCACCCGTTCCAAGACGGGAATGGCAGATTATCAAGAGCATTAACTAACCTTTTACTGCTAAAATCAGGTTATGTTTATGTTCCTTATAGTTCAACGGAATCAATAATTGAGGATAATAAAGAAGGCTACTATAGGGCTTTAAGGCAAACCCAAACAACGTTGAACAAAGAACCTGATTACGAACCTTGGCTGATGTTTTTCCTGAAAACATTGCAAAAACAAAAAATCAGACTTGAATATAAAATAGAACACGCAAATGCTTCTGTCCAGACAAATTTAGATTTGCCGGAAACTTCAGCGAAAATTATGGAAGTCTTTGAAACAAAAGACAGAGCCACAATTTCTGAACTATCCGAATTAACAGGGACTAATATAAATACAATCAAGAAACATTTATCAAGCTTGGTTGAAAATAATTACCTGATAAAACACGGAAAAACCCGTGGTGCTTGGTATACGAAAACTAATTAAGGGAATTTTTAAATGGAGTTAATAAAATCATATATAGCACATAAACCACCAAAAGAAGGGTCTGAGTATGGTTCAGTTAATTATATTGATATAGAGCCAAATAATTTTTATTTTGCAACAGCTTCTGATGACAAAACCATCAAAATCTGGGCATTAGAAAATTTTTATAATTATGATACCGGACAACTTATTACAACACTTCCTGAACAAGAAAGTATAGTTAATTTTGTAAAATTTTTTGATAATGGTAGACTTTTACTAAGTGTTAATTGGATAGGACAAATAAAGTTATATAAAAGATCTAATGATTGGTTAAATTATGATGAAATTATTTGTATAAGACCAATTAAGACTAATCATCATTCAAGATTATATGAAAAAGAAGTTTTTGAAAATGTAAATAAAAATATTCTAATATTTAATCAAAAAGAATCTACAAACCAAATTATAATAGAGATAGATATCAAAAATAATACGATAAATATGTTGGATGATATCAACATAGAATCTTGTTCAAAAATATTTAAAAAAAATATTATTTTAGATGAAGAAAATGTTTCTAACTCCCCAACAGACCTTATTTCTGCTCAAATATCCATGAATAATTGCTATTACATAAGAGGATACCACAATGGTAAATTAGAAATTTTTTGTAATAAAAAATTATTAAGAACAAATATGTCGTTCATTGTTATTGATAATCCAATAATTGTTGAAAAAGATATTATAAAAAAGATAAAACCGAATACCTGTATTTTAAGTTTTACTAATTGGAATGATTATAATTACTATACATCTTTCAATCTTTATTACTATGACCTAGACTCACAGTTACATAATATAGGTAGAGTAAAAATCGGAAATATTAATATGACAGAAAATAAAGGAAATAAAAAATCTTCTATAATTAATTATATTCCAAAAATATTTTATAATTTGAATCCTGAATTTTTCTCTCTTGGCGAGGATGAAAATTATTATATTGAAGTAAAAAACTTAAAAATTAAAAATATTGTTACAAGTTTAAATGATATTGTTAATATGTCTGCGTCGGAAGCAAAAAAATATAAAAAACTCGCTGTGTATAAACATTCCATATTAAGACACACTACTGAAGATAATATTAGAACTATCTACTCTCAAGCACTATTGGGTGAAATTAAACCACTAGATTATGAATTTACATATACTACTAATGATAACAATACAAAATTAGAAATAAATGTTAATCCTTCATCACTTATTCCTACCAATATTCATGCAATAATTGGCAGAAATGGATCAGGTAAAACAAGATTGCTTTCAGGAATTGCCAACTCTTTAACAAAAACTAAAGATAAGTTTTCATTAAAAGGCAAAATTAATTTTAAAAATAAAGACTATAGATTTGTTAATTTAATTGTTGTTGCTTTTAGTGTTTTTGATAATTTTATCCCTATTAAAAGCAAGGATATTAAAAGTAATATAAAATATGAATACATAGGTTTAAAAGAATTTAATGTACAACAAAATGATAATAAAAATAATGACGAACAAAAAATATCTCAAAATATTTGTTTTAGGGATATTAAAGACCTAGAAGAGGATTTCATAAATACATTATCAGACTGTTTAAAAAATAATGCAACAAAAGAACTTTGGTTAGATTCAATAAAAACTTTAGAAAATGCAGATGGAAACTTTGCAGGTATTGGATTATCAAATTATTGTATAAAATACTCTAATGGGAATACTCTCAGAAAACATTTTAAAATATTAAGTTCGGGGCATAAAATTATTTTATATACAATAACAAAATTAGTTTTATTAACTCGTGACAAAACTCTTATTTTAATAGATGAACCCGAAAATCATTTGCATCCACCATTACTATCTGCATATATTAGGGTACTTTCAAATTTACTAAAAAAGAAAAATGCAGTTTCTGTAATTGCTACACATTCACCAATAATATTACAGGAAATACCGAAATCTTGTGTTAACTTAATTCGTAAAATAGACGAATCTCACTTTTGTATTGGCCATCTAGATAATGAGACCTTTGGAGAGAATGTAGGAACTTTGACTCGAGAGGTTTTTGGCTATGATATACAAAAAAGTGGTTTTTATACTCTATTAGAATCAGAATTACAAGACACTACTTATACAGAATTTTTAAAAAAGGCTAATAAACAATTAGGCTCAGAAGCGAATTTATACGCGAGAATGATAGATAAAAATAGAGAAAATAATAATGTATAACTTAGAAAAATATTTAAAAATTGAAGATATAGATCCAATAATGACATATGAAGAATATCTTAAGTCATACATAAATAATAACAATAGATTAGTTTTAGAAAATTTTATAGAGAAAATTATACAACAGGAACTATTATATGAAGAGATAGCAAAAAACAGAGGATTATATCAGTTTCAGTCTAAAGTAGATGACAATAGTGCTCTAAAAGTAGCTTTATTAAATTTATATAAAAATCAGCTCTCCAAAACAAATAGTTATAAGCATAAAAAATATTATAATGAAATAGTAAAAATTGCAAAAAATGGGAAATGTCCATATTGTTCTATTGGCTATGTTTTTCCTGGTAATGCTACATTAGATCATTTTTTACCGAAATCAAAATTTCCAGAATTATCGGTATCATTGATTAACTTAGTGCCATGTTGTATGGATTGTAATAAGCATAAAGGAGAAATTTTTAACGAGGATGAAAAACAGCAATTTATTCAACCCTATTTTGATAATATAAATTCAGAAAGATGGCTTTTTGTTGAATTTAATTTTAATTTTAGCCAATTAAATTATGTTATTAGAAATGACAATGGATTAGATGATGTTTTAATAGATCGGATAAAGTTTCAATTTAAAAAACTAAAAATATATGAAAAATATGAAATCCAAGCTATAGATGAACTAAGAGAAAAGTTAAATATTGTTAACTCAGATAATTCTAAATTAATAGCATTATTAGAAGAGTTTAATGATTCTTATAATAGGATTAATGTTTTAAATTCATGGAAAAAAGCATTGTATGCTAGATTAAGAGAGTTAACTATTGAAGAATGTCAGATATTAATGAACAATTTTAAATAAATTTATAAAATGTAATACCATTCTTGTTATTTATAATAAAATCTTGACTGAAAGCGGTAGATTTCGGAGTGATTTTTATTGTTTTGTAATGTATTTTGAGTGCTAATTTTACTGCTATTCAAATGTGATAAACACTTCCGGCTTGTTTCCGACTTTAAAATTTGGCATTTCAAATAGGAATTTTGTGTCCTAATTTTGTCATCGCTATATTATAGAGTGTGTTTGAATTTTAGTGATTTACTCGGATTTATATAGGACATTCTGAGGACAAAAAGTGCAAGAAAAGGGACATTTCGTCCAATTTCAGTCAATTCGTATAAAACCGCTAAAACCTAAATGTGTTCGCCTACACAGGCAAATTAATTACAATTCAAATGTCCCAAATAAACCCCATACCTGTACTGTGTATGAGGGATTTTGAGATAAAGTATACCGAGTTTGACATATTTAGTCGGAAGTTTTCAAAAAATTTTAACAATAA
>CACXFH010000117.1 GCA_902766975.1 uncultured bacterium
CCTATTTTTTTAACCTACACATATATAAAAACATGCAACTTCAAGTAATTGCATGTTTTTAGCCTTTTATTAAGTTTTGTAAAGTTAAGTTTTAAATTAATTGCCGGAAGGAACCTTTTCCACAACCTTATCTATCAATCCGTAATCCTTTGCTTCGTAGGCGGAAAGGTAATGATCGCGTTCGCAATCTTCTCTGACTTTAGCAGGGTCTTGTCCTGAATTTTTTGCAATTATATCAATCAACATATCTTTCATTCTCATAATTTCTTTTGCTTCCAGTTCGATATCTGTTGCCTGACCTCTTGCCCCGCCTAACGGTTGGTGAATCATAATTCTTGAGCTTGGCAAAGACATTCTCTTGCCCTTAGCACCGGAGCATAACAAAAATGCCCCCATTGAAGCAGCTTCTCCAAGACAAATAGTTGCAACATCAGCCTTTATCAGGTTCATAGTATCATAAATAGCCATACCAGCTGTTATTACACCTCCGGGGCTATTAATATATAACATGATATCTTTATCCGGATTTTCACTATCTAAAAGTAATAGTTGTGCAACGACAGAATTGGCTACGTCATCATCAATTTCAGTGCCCAAAAAGATAATTCTTTCTCTTAACAGCCTTGAAAAAATATCAAAAGAACGTTCCCCCCTTGAAGATGCTTCTATTACAGTAGGGACATAACCCATTATTTTCATATATGTTTCTTGATCCATTTCTCTCTCCTTTTAATAGAATTCTATATTAAATATCCGATTTACGCAAGTTATGAGATTTATTACAAATTATTAATATTTTTGATGTTTGTGAAATTTCTTAAATAAAAAATACTTTATATAATCGTGAAGTATTACACGACATATAAGGAGAGTATTATGCCTGAAATTTATTTTTGTATTCACAACTTGGTGTACGGATTTAAGTTATTTGCAAAAGAAGATAAGAATTTTGCACAATGCATGAAGGATTTTGAAATTAGCTTCGAAGTAAATATGGCACAAAACCGAATGAAACTGTTCGGATACTAATAATGCAATAGGATATAAAGGCTGCGGCACCTTAGCGCTTCGGAGCAATGATTATAACCAAATAAAAAGGCAGGTACTGTGACCTGTCATAATCAATTACTAATAAATGGTTTTTATATTCTCTGTCTTAATTTTTTACATCTGTTTTCATAACATCATGTAATAAAGCTACCGTTGCACCTACGACAGCTCCGGTTACTACAAAAAATCCCGTAGGTCTGAAATGTTTTGTTGCAAGCTTATATGCATCAACTGCTTTTTTTGCAATTTTTTCCGCCTGAAATTTTGCATCATGGAAAAGTCTGCTTAACTCAGGAGCACTTTCAGGATTTTTTTCATTAATTATTCGGAAGGCTTTTAAAATTCTGTCTTTACCAATTTTTTCACCGGTTTTCAATCCGTCATAGGTGCTTACAAATACATCTTCGGCTAATGATTTTTCCTTCTTTAAATTAATTTCGTCTATGTAAGATCTTGTCCAAGGGCTAAATGATTCTTTATTTCGTTTGATTTCATTCATAGAATGTATGTATTCTTTTGTTGTTTTTTCATCATTGTTTAGCGGATATCCATATTTCAACGCCCAACCGATAGCAGCACCTACCGCTGCCCCTTTTGCCATAGGGACTAAACAAGTGTTGTTGTTATTGTAGCTATTTACTGCGTCTACTGCCATTGTTATAAATCCTTTTCTGATGAATTTATTGAATAGAATTACACTAATCTGAATTAGTTGAAATCTGGGAGAATCTGCACTTAAATATTCCAATATGAATTACAAAATTCAAATGAAACTGAGTAATCAGAAACTCATTTTTCAGCATTATATTACAATTTTATTTTTTTGTCAACACCCTAAATAAATTTAGTATTAACATTATTATTACAAGAGCTAAAATCAAATAGAAATAATAAATAATGGCATTATGACTCGCAAATAAACATGCCAAAGCCCCTGAAATAATGGCAACAGAAGTTAAGATTACAACCGTATTTTTTTGAGAAAAACCTGCATGCAAAAGCTTGTGATGAATGTGCTCTGCATCAGCAACAAAAGGAGAAGTACCTTTGAATATACGTCTTAAAGAAGAGAACGTAATATCAATAATCGGAACTGCAAGGACAATAAACGGCAATAATATTGCAACCGTTGCGACTTTCATAACTCCCGTTATTGAAATCGCAGCAAGTAAAAAACCGGAAAATAATGAGCCGCTGTCGCCCATAAATATCTTTGCGGGATTAAAATTAAATGTCAGAAACGCAAGCATAGAACCGGCAAGAATAAACCCGATTAACGCACTGATAGGACTTGACGGAGAAACTGTTACCGCTAACAAGCCTAAGGTTATAGAATTTACGGTAATTACAGAACCTGCAAGCCCGTCTACTCCGTCTATGAAGTTTACGGCATTTGAAATTCCGACTATCCACAATAGTGTAATCGGATAAGACCAAATACCGAGTTCTACCCCGCCAAAAAACGGAACACTGTCTATTTGGACCCCTAAAAGATATACAACGGTGGCAATAGATAATTGCATAACAAGTTTAAATTTTGCCCCCAAGCCGTAAACATCATCAACTAATCCCAATAAAAACATCAAAGAGCCACCAAGCAAAATTCCGGATAATAACTTACCGTAAGGATAATAACTCATAAGCACAAGACACAAAAAAGTAAGCATTGCGCTTCCCCAAATAGCAACCCCTCCTATCCTTGATATCGGTTTTGTGTGAATTTTGCGGGCATTAGGCAAATCGACAAGCCCTTCTTTTTTGGAAAAACTTATAACCATAGGAACCAGAAATACCCCAATGATATAGGCTATTATTGTACCGATTATATGAGCATGCGTTAATTTTATAATAATTTTTTATTTCTCCTTAACTGTACAGCGGATGTTTTGCACAAAGCTTCATGCTTCTCGCGCGCAAATTATCCAGTGCAATTTCATTATCTGACGAATAAATTGCAGATGCAATAATTTTTGCAACTTCAATCATATCGTCTTCTTTAAACCCTCTTGTTGTAACGGCAGGAGTACCGAGCCGTATACCTGAAGTTACGAAAGGACTTTGCGGATCATTCGGTACTGTATTTTTATTTGCAGTAATTCCAACCATTTCAAGAACATTCGCCATGTCTTTTCCTGTCTTGCCTGTTTTACGTAAATCAAGAGTCATCAAATGATTTTCGGTCATTCCGCCGACTATATCAAGTCCTTCATCCATCAAACCTTGGGCAAGAGCCTTTGCGTTTCTAATAATTTGTGCCGCATATTCTTTAAATTCAGGTTTTGACGCTTCTAACAAAGCAACCGCTTTCCCTGCAATGATGTGTTCCAAAGGTCCGCCCTGCATCCCCGGGAATACAGCTTTATCAATTGCAGCAGCATATTGTTCATCGCACATGATAATACCGCCTCTTGGTCCTCTTAAAGATTTATGCGTTGTTGTTGTAACAAATTGAGCATGCCCAGCAGGTGACGGGTGAAGACCTGCAGCAACCAAGCCTGCAATATGAGCAATATCAGCAAGTAATAATGCCCCTACTTCATCAGCAATTTCTCTGAACTTTTTAAAATCTATAATTTTTGAATAATTACTTGCCCCGCAAATAATTAATTTTGGTTTGTGTTCAAGCGCCATTTTGCGAACATCTTCATAATCAATTTCACCGTATTCGTTTATCCCGTAAGATTTTACATCAAAATACAAGCCTGAGAAATTAACAGGTGAACCATGTGAAAGATGACCGCCGTTTGATAAATCCATGCTCAAAACTCTGTCACCGGGCTTCATTGTCGCCATAAATACAGCCATATTTGCCTGAGCCCCTGAGTGTGGCTGAACGTTTGCATGATCCATTCCGAAAAGTTCACATGCTCTTTTTTGTGCAAGTTCTTCCACCACATCTATATGTTCACAGCCGTTATAATATCTTTTGTGAGGTTTTCCTTCTGCATATTTATTTGTCAAAACACTTCCGCATGCTTCCATTACAGCAAGTGAAGTACAATTTTCACTTGCAATAAGCTCAATCGTATTTTGCTGCCTGTCTAACTCTGCCTCAATAGCCGATGCTATTTGCGGATCTGTTTGCTTTACATGTTCCAAATTCATATTTATACACTCTCCCCTTTATTCTCATTCATTATAAATTGATAAAGAAAAATTGGCAAATGGTAAATTATTTGAAAGATTGATGGATGTTTGAAAAATTAAATGTTTAAACATTTGAAAAGCTAAAAAGCAAGTATTTTGTTTAAGATGTCCCCCCTCGCCTGATTTTATAAAATAGCAGGAACGAGTGTTGATTTTTAATATGCCCTAAACCACACCCCCCCTACTCACATTACTGCCAAAATAAGAAATTTGTTGGGATAAGCCCAACTTACGAATTTTGGAAAACCCTCACCCCATTGGGAAAAATTCCACCCTGATGGGGAAGGTTAGGTGAGGTTCTAGATTGTCAATTGCGAACGAAGTGAAACAATCCAATCATTTGTTGTCGGCGTAGCAACGCTGACCTACTTTGTCATCCTGAATATTACAATTTAACCGGTTATATATATATGATAAAAATATGCAAAAACCAGACCGTAAGTTGCCCCGACCCAAACTTCAAGCGGGGTATGACCTAAAAGTTCTTTTAATTTTCCCCCAACGGCTTCCAAATCGTGATTATACATTTCTTCCATAACCTTATTCAGACATGCCGCAGTTTTGCCTGCTGCGCGCCTTAATCCCGCCGCATCATACATGATGATAAATGAAAATCCTAAAGACAATGCAAAAATTAAGGAGTCAAAGCCTTCAAGTATTCCGACTATGGTTGACAACGCAATAACAGCCGCAGAGTGAGTACTCGGCATTCCGCCGGTTGTTGTAAATATTTTAAAATTAATTTTTTTGGTTCTTATCGTAAAAATAATAAATTTAATTATTTGTCCCGTAAAAGCCGCCAATATTCCACAGCTCAACGCTTCGTATCCGTTATTTGCAACTAAGTGCCTGAACGTATCAATTAACATCAAATCCCTACTCTCTTTTTTATTTGCTCAATAATTTCATTGAAAATATTGGAGTCAAAATTCTGTTTTCTAATTATATCACGACATTGAGCCAATTTGCAAGAAAGTTTACATTTCGCATCTTCAATCCCATAAAGAGAAACATAAGTTAATTTATTTTCTTGTTTATCCTTTCCCATAGTTTTACCCATTTGCTCAAATGTCGAAATCTCGTCTAAGATATCATCCGCAATTTGGAACGCTAATCCGAAATTTTGGGCAAATTCGGTAACATCCTCCAACTGTTCATCATTTGCATCTGCTATTATGGCACCGGTACGCATTGCAAGCTGGAATAAATCGGATGTTTTGTGAAGATGTAAATACTTTAAAGTTTCTTCTTTATTATTAATATCATGTCTGTTTTCACTTTCTATATCAACTACCTGTCCTGCTATTACCCCTCTTGCGCCTGCATAATTAAAATATTCATTGAGAACTCTTATCAAAGTCGACGGCGATAAATTTAAAGAATATTTTGTTATTATTTGAGGAGCGTAAGATAACAAAGCATCACCTGCCAAAACAGCTATTGCTTCTCCAAATACTTTATGATTAGTTAATTTCCCGCGTCTGTAATCATCATTATCCATACAAGGTAAATCATCATGGATAAGTGTTTGAGCATGCAGCATTTCTATCGCACAAGCTGTGGGAATTGCATCTTCTTGCTCACCTCCAAGTATTTTACACGTTTCAAGGCACATAATCGGGCGCAATCTTTTCCCCGGCAATGTCACGGTATATTTCATTGATTTAAAAAGAGTTTGAGGATACTCTATCTGAATATATTCATCCAATTTATCGTTTATTAATTTTATATAATCATTCATTTGCATCGGTATCTAATTCCTTATATAACTTCTGCCTTTGGGTATTTCTCCCGCCTTGCCGTTTCTTTTCACTTATTTTTACAATCTGTTTGTCATTATGAAATTTATTGTGTGTTTCTGTTTTTTTGCCGTTGTATTTAACTTTTTCTTTGTATTCAAAGGCTTCTTTTACAAAATTCAAATAACTTTCATATCGTGTATGGTCAATATTGTCAATATTTTTTAGAACTTCACATCCTGTTTCGTTTATATGCAAACAATCCGAATATTTACATTTATGTTTATATTTATAAATTTCATCAAATAAATAATCTACATCCTTTGGCAAAATAAAATCGAATTTTAAATTACTAAACCCCGGAGTGTCTATAATTCTTGTCGTTTCATTTATCCTGATAATTTCACAATGCCTTGTTGTATGAGTCCCTCGATTCAACTTTTCACTCACCTCACGCGTTCTTAAATTAATATTTGGATTTAGCGCATTTATCAAACTTGATTTCCCGACTCCGGAATTCCCGCATAGTGCAGACAATTTGCCTTCAAGTAATCTTGAAAAATATTCTATACCGTGTTTCTCTTTTGCAGAGGTAAACGCAATATTGAAATTTAAATTTCCGTAAATTTTTTCAATTTTATCATGCAAAATATTTTCAATTTCCAAATCTTCTTTGTTAAAACACAAAAGCACCGGAATCTTATAATATTTAGCAAGAGCAATATATCTGTTTAATTGCTCAAAATCAAGCTCCGGTTCTTTTAAAGCACTGACTACAACAATTTGGTCAACATTTGCGACTGCAGGACGCCTTATATAGCTTTTTCTTTGCAAAATTTTTGTAATTACTTCTTTATTAACATCAACAAAATCACCTGTAACAACCGATGATTTTTGTTTTTTTAAAACTTCTCTGATTTTGCACGGAACAATATTTCCTTCAATATTAACAAAATATGAATCTGAGTATATTTTATAAATTTGTCCTTGCATAAGTTGATTTTACTAGAAACACAGCATATATTCATGAAACATGTTGCGATTTGTAAACTTAATATTAATAAAAATAGCAATTATTTTGAATAATTTTACTTTATATATTTGTAGAATTAGGTAGGGTAATATAGTATGCAAATTACAGGACAAAATCAGCAGCCTATAAATCCGCAATACAATGCGAGTTACAATTGTGCAAGCGTACCGCTTCAGAGTACACCTGCGCCTGCGCCTGCACCTGCACCTGCGCCTACACCGTATAACCCGCCTTATTATCCTCCTCAGGTAACGACTTCACCGGGGGCAACAGGGGTTAATATTCAGATATTTAATCCGTCAGTTACTCCTCCGGGAGCTATGGCACCGACTTATAATGTTAATGCTCCGAATTATTATCCTGCAGGAGCTTATCCGTCAAATTATTACACGACTCAAATGGGTGGTTGTAATTGTTGCCGCTGCAACAATGGTAATAATGGCGGCATAAATCAGGCAAATAACCCATATAAACCGGGCGGATTGTTAGACCCGAATGACAAGAATAATCCATACGGAGCAGACCCTCAAAATCCAAATAATCCGTACAGACCCGGAGGGGCTTTTGATTCAACCAATCCTAATAACCCGTACAGAACGGATTCAGGATACAATCCGCAAGACCCGAACAGTCCGAACAATCCGTACAGAACAGGTGGACCCTTAGACCCGAATAATCCGAACAACCCATACGGGGCAAACCCAAATGATCCGAATAATCCGTACAGACCCGGAGGTCCATTTGACCCGAATAACAAAAACAATCAGTACGGAGCAGGCGGATTGTTAGATCCGAATAATCCTATAAGTCCGTACAATATGTCGAATACGGATAACAAAACAGAAAAAAAACGTGTAGTTTTATTAACTGACGAATATATCAAAAATCTTGAAAATATGTTAAACAGTCAGGATAAATCACATCGTATAACTGCCGCAAAAGCTGTATTTGAAAGACTTGACGAAGACCCGTCAAGAAAAGATGACAAAGCATTAACCGCACTCGTCAACAAGATGCTCCAAGACCCTGTTCAAGAGGTCAGACTTCTTGCATTGAGCGCTTTGGAAGGCAGAATTTGTAACGGAGATGATTTTACTGTTGCAGTACTTAAAAATATGCAAACCAATCCGCAGGGACAAGGATTTGACGCAGCCGATGCTTCCCGTATATTATTAGATATGTCAGGTCAACGTGTAGATAAAGAAGTTGCAATAGACCCTGACAAACGTACCAAAATAAAAACAGAAGACAAAAAGGACGACAAGAAAAAAAGTCAGATAAAATCTAATAATAAGTAAACAACAAATAATGAAAAGTGAATAGTGATAAGTGAATAGTGCGTATCGTATTTTAATATAAAAAATGTGAAAGTCATTTCGCTTCTGCTATACAAAAAGGAAAAATACAATGGCTATACTAACCAAAATTACAAGTAAATTACCGAGTGTATCAACTCTTTTGACAAGAGGGGCAGGTCTTGCTGCTCTCGGGATTGTTGCGTATGATGCAAACTATCTTGGGAAGATGGAAGCTGATTTGTATTCAAGTTCAAGAGATGCAAAATCAACAGCTTATTATTTGAATAATTCAATGTATATGCCTAATATGAGTAAATTCACGGAAAAGATTAAAAACTGGTCATTTACGACCGAACTTGACCAAACTTATAAAAGATTTTTCAACGAAGGAATCGGCTATATCAAAGGTTTTACAGGCTCGCTTGTAAACAGTATTATTCCTTTTGGGCTCGGTATCGGGGCTCTGTTGGGAGGAAAAATGCTTGCAAAAGGCTCTGCTATAAGTTTGGCAGTATATGCCGGATATAAATTCATTAAGAATTTCTTTGGAATCGGCACCCCGAATACAATGAAAATTGATTAAAGCTAAGACCGTTTATTTAATGCAATCCAAAACATCATAATATGGCTTGAGCTTTTCAAGAGCATTTTCTATTTGCTCAAAAACCATACACAAAGGGGTTAAAGCAGGAGTATCTTCTTTGTTTTCAATATAATTTTGTCCTAATATTACCGAATTTTGTATTGTCAC
>CACXFH010000118.1 GCA_902766975.1 uncultured bacterium
ACAATTCAATCAGCAGCAGTTACAGCTGAATGGAAAGGACATCAGATTAACATCATTGATACCCCGGGACACGTTGACTTTACAATTGAAGTTGAACGTTCATTACGTGTATTAGACGGCGTTGTTGCTGTATTTTGTGCGGTAGGCGGTGTTCAATCTCAATCAGAAACCGTATGGCGTCAAGCAAATCGTTATGAAGTTCCTCGTATGGTATTTGTTAATAAAATGGACAGAACGGGTGCGGATTTCTATCGTGTAGCAGAACAAATTAAGACAAGATTAGGCGCAAATGCTGTTCCTATTCAATTGCCTATTGGTGCTGAAGATAAATTTACAGGTTTGGTTGACTTGATGACAATGAAGGCTGAAATTTATACAAACGATTTAGGTACGGATATCAAAGAAGAAGATATTCCTGCTGATTTGGCAGATAAAGCAAAAGAATATCATGATGCAATGGTAGAAGCTATTTGTTCCGAAGATGATACTTTGATGGAAAAATTCTTTGAAGATCCGGATTCAATTACAGTTGAAGAATTGAAAGCAGGTTTAAGAAAAGCAGTATGTAACAACAAAATTGTTCCTGTCACTTGCGGTACGGCTTTCAAGAACAAGGGTGTTCAATTGTTATTGAACAACGTTGTTGATTATATGCCGTCACCATTGGATGTAAAAGCTATTGAAGGTGAATTGGAAGACGGTTCAAAAACAGTACGTCATTCATCAGATGATGAACCTTTCAGCGCTTTGTCATTCAAAGTTATGACTGACCCGTTTGTAGGTCGTTTGACATTCTTGCGTGTATATTCAGGTAAAATCACGTCAGGTTCTTATGTATTGAACTCTACAACAGGCAAAAAAGAACGTATTTCACGTTTAGTTCGTATGTATGCAGATCAAAGACTTGAAGAAAACGAAGTATACGCAGGTGATATCTGTGCTGCTGTAGGTTTGAAAGATACTACAACAGGTGATACATTGTGTGACGAAAAGAATCCGATTATATTAGAAAGAATGACTTTCCCCGAACCGGTTATTTCTGTTGCAATTGAGCCAAAAACTAAAGCAGACCAAGATAAAATGGGTATTGCTTTACAAAAACTTGCAGAAGAAGATCCGAGTTTCAGAGTTAAATCTGATGAAGAAACAGGTCAGACAATTATTTCAGGTATGGGTGAACTTCACTTAGACATCATTGTTGACCGTTTGTTAAGAGAATTTAAAGTTGAAGCAAATATCGGTAAACCGCAGGTTGCTTATAGAGAAACAATTAGAGGAACAGCCGATCAAGATTCTAAATTCATTCGTCAGTCAGGTGGTAAAGGTCAATACGGACATTGTAAAGTCAGAATTATGCCTGCTGAAGAAAATGCAGGATTTGTATTTGAAAACAAAATTGTCGGTGGTGCTATTCCAAAAGAATACATTGAACCTGCAAGAAAAGGTATGGAAGAAGCTCTTGAAGGCGGTATTTTGGCAGGCTATCCGATGATTGATGTTAAGGTGGAACTTTATGACGGAAGTTACCACGAAGTCGACTCATCAGAAATGGCATTTAAAATAGCCGGTTCTATGGCTATCAAAGACGGTTGTAAAAAAGCTCAACCTTGCATCTTAGAACCAATGATGAAGGTTGAAATTGAAATACCTGATGAATTTACAGGTACAATCATCGGTGATATCTCAAGACGTCGTGGCAGAATCGAAGGTCAAGAACCTCAAGGCAATACAGGAAACGTTATTGTCAGAGCTATTGTTCCTTTGGCAAATATGTTCGGTTATGCAACTGACTTGCGTTCTAATACTCAGGGACGTGGCACATTCTCTATGGAATTCCAAAAATATGAACAAGTTCCTAAGAACGTAGAAGACGAAATCATTGCTAAAGCGGGAGCGAGCAAAGCATAGAATGCGATAGCCGGTGTTTGCAGTGTTGGCTTTGCAATGGGCAAAGACAAGCAGGCAAACACAACGATGGCGACGTAAGAGTTTGTATATACAAACTCCACAGGAGCAATAGAGTTATTTTGCCTGAGTGATGAAATCACTCGAAAGGCAAAATACGGAATGCGTCTAAAGCGAGCGACCAAGACAGCGGGAGCAAAAGCATAGATATTCTTATAAAAATAATAAAAAGCTCAGCCTAAGTGGTTGAGCTTTTTTATTGGCAAAAAAAATATTTATGGTTTTTAAGTCAAATATGTTGACTATAAGTACTTCAAAATTTCATAGTCCGTCATTTGGGATGTATTTCAATGATGTTAATGATGTAAAAGGTGAACTGAAATACCGCGGGGATACAAGGTTGTGTCGTGATGATTTGGATTTCCCTGCTGTGGTTAATTTTCTTGAAAAAAAATACAAAGATGTGCCGAAAGTCAATGTAGTTATGCATGCTTGTTCTGACGGCGAAGAAGTGTATTCTTTTTTAGGGGTGCTGATTTCAAAACTCGGTGAAAAAGCCGCAAAATTTTTGCCTGTATGTGCAAAAGATATAGATTCAAATCATTTAAAATTAGCAAAAAGGGGGGTGTATAATATAAGCCGATCGGAATATGAACTGGCGAATTCAAATATGAACGGTGACTTTTATACTTATTTTGAGCCTATGCCTAAACGAGGTTCTTCAGATCCCCGCCTAAAATATACAACAACCGTTAAGGCTGAGCATTCCCTAAAGTCACTCATAAATTTTGCGCAGGGAAATATTTTAGAGGATATAAAAAATACGGATTTAAAAAATACCGTGCTTTTTGCACGAAATTTTTGGCCGTATTTATCAAAAGATGAAATCGGCAGGCTTGTTGATTTACTTGCGAAAAACACAGATGCTTCATCAACTGTAATTATAGGTGATTATGACAAAGAATATGGTATAGACAAGCTGCTCAGAACCGCCGGATTTGTAGAAACCGAAGTTGATAACGTATTTGAAAAATCTAAAATAAACGAATATAAAAAACCAAAAAGTGATATATATAAATATAAAAATTTCAGTCTATACAATCTTTAAAACAAGAACAAAGTTATTTTGCACTTCTTTTTCTCAAATCATAAAAAATAATTTTATATTCCAATATTTCTGCAATGTGCCTGACTTCACTGTATGGAATTGTTCCGTTTCTCAATTTTTGAGATAGTGAAGCAAGTGAGTATTTTCTTCCTAACTTTTTCTCAAGTTTTTGAGCAAGTAAAGTAAGAGTTATATCTCTATCTGCAACCAGATTCTTAATTTCATTAAGGATTGGATTGTTCACGAGTCCTCCTGTTTTCTTAATGATAAATTATAAAAGAGGATTATAAGGAAATTTCAATATTAATATTGACAAATTTATATTAGTATTGAAGAATATTAATAGTCAATATTACTGATATACGGACTTATAAAATAATAATTTATCCATCATAAGACTTGATAAAAGTCACAATCCTGTCGGGTATATTACGGCAGGAGTTTTTTTATTAAAACAAAAGCACTGAGTTGACTTCAGTGCTTTATAAATTTAGTTTATTCAATTTGGTTGTTTTTTATTTGTTGCCGCCGCCTGAACCTCCGTAAGTGAATTCTACTTTGATATTATTAGCTAATAATTTTTGCCAAGAATTTTCATAGTTTTGAACTTCATTCAGTTGAGTTTCAAATGCTTCTTTTTGAGCTTCAAGCTGGGATTCCCAAGCTGTCAGACTAGCCATTTCAAACTCGTGGTCACTTTGTAATTCAACCAAAATTTCGGTATATTCCGGAGTACCGTAACCTACTTCCGGATCATAGTACAAATTTTGTAATTGTTCGTTATATGCCATTTGAGATGTTGTAGATTTTCTTGTTGCAGTTAATTGCTGCATCTGAATATTCGACAATTGATTATTTATACGGCTTTTTTGTCTTGTAAAAAATAATAATTTTTCTTGTAAATTTGCGATTGACATAGCTCTCACCTCTCGTTTTTTTATTCTCTCTTACACATGTAAAGTATTTTTAAAATGTCTATTTTCACATGTCTTTTATTTTGTTACATTTGTTAACAATTGAATTAAAGTTTTATGCGCATAATGTCGTTTTATATATTTGACTAATGATAAATAATCATTAAATCAATAATTGAAAGGCTTGTGTATCTTAATGTCAATTAATTCAATCGGACAAATCGGCAATTATGGCGGAGGCGGTTTCGGCGGTAGCGGAATATCTGAAGAAACCCGTCGTAAACTTATTGCGCTTGGAATTGACCCCAGAAATGTAACATCAGAAGCTCAGGCGCAGGCATTAATTCAAAATGCCATAAAAATACGTAAAGCTTCCAATACACCATTACCGATGAATGTTTGTCAAGGTGAACAGGAACTTATTTCAAAAGCAAAACGTCTTGCTCAAAAAATGGGCATTACGGTAAGTAATACCATGCCTATAGAGGAAATATTAAGATTAATAGCTGATAAAATGAATTCCGGCAAATTTGAGGAATTCAAATCGGAATATCATACTATTGAGCAGGCTTGTGCAACAGTTAAACAATATGAAAGTAATATGTATGCATCAATGAATTATAATGCCTCTTTAAATAAAATGATGCTCGGTCTGTAATAGTGTTGTTAATAGCCTGATTATGTGCTATTCTTACTGTATGATTGATTTAATGATATTATTTTTATTACTCAAGCGTGATTTGACAATGTATGCAATAAAAAAGCATATAGCGGATAAATTTGCCCCGTTTACAAATCCGAGTTTCGGAGCATTGAAACCTGCACTTGTAAGACTTGAAAAGGGTAAGTTTATTACATCATCAAAAGTGATGTCTGACGGCGGAAAATTATCCGCATTTTATTCAATTACGGATAGCGGAGCCAAAGAATTACGTAATCTTTTGCTTTTGCCGTTTTCAAATAATCCTGTTCAGTTCATTTCTGATGCAAAAATCAAGCTTTGCTGCGCATCATTTTTATCAGATGCAGATGTAAAAGTTTTGTGCGAAAATATAAAGGCGGGGGCATATTTGCACAGAATGAATGCAAAAAAAATTCTTGAAGACGAGTATAATACAACTGATTTTTATCAAAAAATAATTTTGGACAGTACAATTTGTGAATACAATAATTTTATTTCAATGATTGAAGGTTTCGAAAAAGAAAATGAGCGCAATAGTTGACAGTGTTATAAAAAATTCAATTGCCTCCGAATTAGATATCAAAAAGGGTGATGAAATTTTATCGGTTGACGGGCAAAAAATGACCGATATGATTGACTATAATTTTTATATGAAATCAGAGTTGGTAACAATTGAATTAAAGCGTTCAAATGGTGAAATTGAAGAAATTGAAATTGAAAAAGATTTTGATGAGGATTTGGGTATTGTTTTTGAGAGTGCGGTTTTTGACAAGATTAAACCTTGTTTGAATCATTGTATTTTTTGTTTTGTTGACCAGCAGCCAAAGGGGTTCAGAGATACTCTTTATATAAAAGATGATGATTATCGTCTTTCATATTTGCAGGGAACATATATTACATTGACAAATCTTACGGATAAAGATAAAGAACGAATAAAAAGAATGCATTTGGGTCCTTTTTATGTATCTGTACATACAACTAATCCGGAATTGCGGGTAAAAATGCTGCGTAATCCGAATGCAGGGAAGGCATTAGATAATTTAAAATGGTTCAGAAAAAATAAAATTCCGTTTCATGCTCAAATCGTTTTGTGTCCGGGGATAAATGACGGTCAAGAATTAGAACGTACCCTATCTGATTTGGCGGCATTAAAAAATACCGTATTATCAACTGCAATTGTGCCTGTTGGAATTACTCAATTCCGAGAAGAAAAATTAAAGCGGGTCGATAGCAAGTGTGCAAAAGAAACCATTAAAATTGCTTCGAAATATAAGCGTGTATGTTGTAGTGACGAATTTTTCCTATTGGCGGATGAGCCGATTCCGAAAGCGAAATATTACGGTAATTATTGCCAACTTGACGATGGTGTAGGGGCTTTGCGCTTGACTTATGATGATTTCAGAAAATTAGAATTGCCAAAATCTGTTTCAAAGCCGTATAAAATAATTTTTGCTTGTTCTTATGCCGCATTTGGCATGCTCAAAAAAGTTGCGCAAAAACTGTCAAAAATAAAGAATTTAACTGTTGAAGTCCATCCTGTCAAATCAAATTATTGGGGAGAAGATATCACCGTTGCGGGTTTGATAACGTCGGATGATTTAATTAAAACCGTTAAAAATGTCGAATGTGATATGGTTATAATTCCGACTGTAATGCTCAGACCATACAGTGAGGATTTTTTAGACGGTAAAAATTTGGATTACGTGCGCAAAAAATCAGGCAAAAATTTCTTTGTGCAGAAAAATATTTATTCGCTAAAAGAAGTTGTGGAGTTCGTAGAACGATTAAATAATTGAGCAAAAGTCTTTGATTTTTGTTGATTTATCTGACTTCTTCAAGTTCTCGTCTTAAATCTTCAACAGAAACTCTTACAATCGGGCTGTTTTCGTCTTTTTGCAAAACGCAGTGAGTTATTCCTGATTGCACAATAAATCTTTTGCACAAAATACAAATCATATTATGTCCCCAGATATAAATTGTCGCATCCTGACATCTGTCTTGCCCTGCCTGAATAATTGCGTTTTGCTCGGCATGAATTGAACGGCAGGTTTCGTATTGAGTACCGGATTTTATATTATGGTCAATTCTGTAGCATGAACCGCGCTCGGCGCACGATTCAACTTTTGACGGAGTTCCGTTATATCCGGTTGCTTTAATTTTTTTGTCCTGACCGACAATAACGGCACCAACTTGCGCTCTGATACAATTTGAACGGCTTGCACATGTCTTTGCCAAATCTAAAAAATATTCATCCCATGGTTTTATGTTTGTCATTTTATCATACCTCTTTTTTAAGTGAATCGTGAATAGTGAATAGTTCTTTACAGGATTAATTATTTTAATTTTGTGTAGTATCGAAACCGACAATTCACTATTAACTGTGATTAATACCTCTTATTCCTTATTTTTGTAAATATCATTGATATTCCGTATTTGTCAGCTTGTTTTAGGATATCTGAAGATTTATTGCTGTCGCCCGATTCTACAATAAGCCCTATTCGTCCTTGAATTGCGGTATTTAAAACTTGAGAAGTTTCAATTGAACAATCAAGCGCCATAATTGCATCTTTTGAGTTTTCACAAGCCAAATCCATTGCGCTTTCAACGGCTGTTACCATATTTGAACGCCCCTGAATTATTGCCTTTGCGCTCAAATCTTTGGCTATTACAACTGATGAAGATTTCAAATGCTTTGAAACTTTCCACGCAAAAACCGCATCTTCAACCTGCTCCTGCGTTGGTTTTGTTTGAGAAACAACCTTAAAATTGTCTTTTGAAAGTTTGCTTGTATTTTGCTCCTGAATTAAAATCCCAAACGGAGTTACTTTGATATCTTTAGTGCAAAACCCTTGTAACTCGTGAAGCGGAGTTTTAATTATAATCATATTTATATCAGTATCAAGCAAATACGAAAACGCCTCTTTTGAAAATCCGACAGAGATTACATTTTTTATTTTTAATGATTTTAAGAGTTTTGCGACTTCAAGTGTGACTTCTTTAGAAAAGCCCGCACTTGAATCCGTAATTGAAATCGGATCGGAGTCCATAACTTTGCTAAAAGCATCTTCAATCGTTGCTCCTAATGCAACAGCGCAAACAAACCCTTCTTTTGCGATAACGGCGGAATTTACATCGAAAAATTCCCCTAAAATTTTGATATTTTCCGATAAATTTATGTAATCAATGTATTCCAAATCCTTGTTGCGGCTGAGAATTTCATATTCAACCCCGTCTGAGATTTTGGAAATTCCCGCAGCCTGATGCGGATTTGCCCCGCAAGATAATGATTCTATATTATTAATTTCAATTGATTCCATTTAAAACACCCTTCCCTTATTAAAATTTTATCATGAAAACAAAATGGAAACATGCTTTATATGATGTGTCATTCATTAGGTGCTAAATTCAATTCCCACTCAGGCATCCCGAAATCAATCAAAACTTGTTTAAATTCAGGGGAGTACTTTGCCATATTACCTTGTGCAATGAATTCTTTCGGATTATTGTAGGCATAATGAATATGTCCTTCTGAGATACCTGCATTAAGAAATTCATCTTTATATTTGCAATTTTCTATGTCTATTGTTTCGGTAATAGCTCCATCATCTTCAATAATATATTTTTTCGGCATGATTTTATTAATTTTCATAGCATCAACGCAACCTTGTTTTAAATCATTAGTGTGAGTTAATTCATGTCGCATTGCCCATTTGACTTTTTCCACAGTCATTCCAGAATAAGCTTGAGCCCCGTGATAATATGAATTTGCGTACGCAGATGC
>CACXFH010000119.1 GCA_902766975.1 uncultured bacterium
CGACGGGGGGACTTGAACCCCCACAGCTCTCGCCACATGCACCTCAAGCATGCGTGTCTACCATTCCACCACATCGACATGGTATTTAGTTATTTTTTAATTTTACTATAAAATTATTACTTGTCCAATACCGTCGATGTGCCGGATGTTGTCTTCGACAACCCTCTCCTCGGACGATACTTAATCGTCCTCGTCGGCAGAGTACCACATCGACATATTGACGTTATTATTTTTACCTTGATAACAGAATTTGTAGGTTTATATTAATATCCTACCACAAAAATTGTTCTCATACAAAAAGATTATTGAAGTTCTTTTATTCTGTTGTAAAATGTCGGTATGAAACGTATTGTTTTAGGTTTGGTTATATTATCGTTTACATTTATGCCCGCAAAATCACAAAATTTAGACATAAATTCACTTTTTGTCGCTCAAAACGGAGTTTTTACATATCATATTCCGGATGATGATGAAGATGAAAATCAAACACAAAAATCAAATCAACAATCTGCACAAAATACTCAAAGCAACGTAAATATTGTTAGTGACGATATAACTGCTGATACTTCAGGAATTCCAAAATACAACCCCGAAGAAGATTATAATATAGATGATATGTACAATTACGTATTACACGGTTATGCCGAATATTATGATGATGAAGAAAATTCGGTTGTCCTTAATTTGCCCGAAAATGAATATCTTTCTTTAAATATAAAACGTCCTCAGGCAGTCGAAGGACGATATTTCGGATATTTGCAATCAAGCCCGTCACTTTTTGACGGCGGTTATTCAAGATACACAAGCTCTGAATACAGCATTACCCCTATTTCCGGTTCAAGCTCAAAAAAAGTCGGTAATTTCAGTGCAGGAACTACTTATTCTCAAGGAATTGACTACGGCGAACTTGAGCAATCCTCAGGTATTTTTACCAAATATCAATATAAAAATTTTGCTCTGAGTACTTCTTATGCCAAAACCGTAAATACTACCAACAACACATATAATGACAATTTTTATATAATCCCCGAACTAAAACTCAATCAGTATCTTACTATAAAAAATGTGTTATCCGCCGATACGGTTAAAAAACGTAAAAAAGCGGAAGTTGTACTTTCTCTTAATCCGTTCGGGAATCGTGATTACGACAGATTACGCCTTGAAATAGGTGCAAGTAAAACTTACGACGAAATAAACAATTCTTTCAAAAATCAGCTTAAATTTATGACTAATTACCGATTTTGATTTTCATTGTAAATAATTGTAACAATAGATTTGAAATTCTTAAAGATTTTTTGCAATCACTCCGACTAATTGTGTGTAAGTTTAATACATATTAAGGAGTGTAGAAATGTCAGAAAAAAGAATTATGGACGTAGAAGATTTGATGATTGATTATGCTGAAATGACCAGTTTTGATTTCGGCACATTGTCAAATGAAGAAATGGATACCCTAAACAGAATTACAAATAAAGAGTATATGAAAAAGCCTCATCCGTTTAAATATGGCAATTTCAAAATGGCGGATTTCTTCCACGAATTGATGTCAAACAAAGGTTAATAGCTGAGATTTTGGAGATATGTGAAATGGACAACGAAAGATGGTTATTTGAAAAAGGATGTTTCTTAGGCTGTTGGAATGATGATATTGTTCCTCAAAAACAAGAAACCCCGCTCAAGTCATTGCCTGACAAAGATTTGAATACCTTATTGGCAGAGCTTGAAGATATCAAACAACACATCAATGATGTTAAACAAAGACAGTGGCATCTGGCAAAACTTATTGAATTTCACAACAATGGTTTTGCACAAGGCTAACGGCTGCCGGACTTACAAATTTATAGGGCATAAACTTAAGTTTATGCCCTTTTGTTTTAATTATATTAGTTAAAGTATGATTTGAAACCTCTGCCACCGGTATTCCAATATAAATTACCCTGGCTTTTTTGTTTTGTACGTATTCTTACTCGCGGTTCACGCTGTACAGGTACGGGTTGCCCTTTTGCTGCCGCATTTTGTGGAACCATATTAGGATCTGTTTCTACTGCACTTGCAGGAATAAATGTTGCTTCATAGGTTCCGTTATTATTTGTTCCTGCATTTGTACCATCAGAAGATACATATTGATTTGCTTCATTTGCAATTACTGAATTCGCAACCGGCTCAGGACCGACAGATAAAACCGTTTGCAACGGTAATAAATGTTCCGCGCAAGCAAATGAAGGAACTAAAATCATCACTGCCAACGCTAATAATGCTGTCTTTTTCATTTTTGACTCCTATTATTCATTTTATATTACATTTTATATTATAATTGTATTATAACATAAATCAAAACAAAAATAAATTTGCTATTATATTATATAAAGTAAATGAGGGATAAAAAATTGCGCGCAAGATTACCACAATATTTAAAAAGACCGATTATAGATACCGAAAAAACAAGAGAAGTCAGAAAAATATTAAAAGTTAATTGTCTTAATACCGTTTGTGAAAATGCGAGATGCCCGAATAAAAACGAATGCTATTCAAATCATACTGCAACTTTTTTAATAATGGGAAATAATTGTACCCGCAATTGCCGTTATTGCAATATAAAATGCGCAAAACCCGAACCCTTAGATAAGGATGAACCAAAACATGTTGCGCAGGCTATACAGGCATTAAATCTTAAATATGCCGTAATAACATCTGTCACAAGAGATGATTTGCCCGATGGCGGAGCGCAGCATTTTGCAAATTGTATTTTTGAAATACGCAAAATTTGCCCTAAAACCAAAATTGAAATACTTACTCCGGATTTTAAAAATGATAAAAATTCGCTTGATGTTATTATTAATGCCCATCCTGATGTGTTTAATCACAACATAGAAACAGTAAGAGAAGTATTTGATACAGCAAGACCGCAGGGAAATTATGAAAACTCTTTGGCTGTTTTAAAATACATCAAGCAAAACAGTGATATTCAGACAAAATCAGGGATTATGATAGGTTTGGGCGAAACTTTTGAACAAATTGAATCAACTATGACAGATTTGAAAAATATCGGTTGTGATATTTTGACTATCGGGCAATATATTCAGCCATCAAAAGAACATTTGGAGGTTTCGAAATATTACACACTAGAAGAATACGAAATTTTAAAGCAAATGGCAAAAAATGTCGGTTTTAAAAACTTTCAAATCGGTCCGCTTGTTCGCAGTTCTTATAATGCTGCAAGTCTTTTATAATACCTTTGAGTTATTGAAAGAAATTGCAAACGGAATAAATGCGCTATATATTTTGAAGATACAGTCAAAGATGTTACAAACTAAATTAAAGATTTAAGGTGTAAATAAATAATTCTCCGACTTTTCTGTTGTATTCTCTGCCGTCCTCATGCGCAAAAAGGTTTTCCCAATGACTTTCAGGTGTTCCATCGGTTGAATAATTCGGATTTGACATCATTAAATGATGAGTATTTGTATCATATCTAAGGGGGAATAAATCTTCCGTTTGCATAAAACTTGCCAGTTTGTCGCTTGGATATTCATAGGCAAAAATTGAATTGTGTATTCTGCGCAGCCTTTCTTCATAACTTCGTCCTCCTTGGTCGTTATCATTTGAAACTTCTACCCCCGGAGAATAATTTTCGGAATATTTATAATTTATTGCTTCATCACGCACTGTATGGAAATCATTAGGCTCAATAAAACCTGTACCGGTTGTTAATCCTAAATTTTGGTATCTTTGAAAATCCCCACTGCTTTTTTCTCCGACAAAACTAAGATGAGTATTGCCGCTGCGGCTTCTGATTTCATGAATAATATACTGCATTTGCTCATAAGACGGTAATGCTCCGACTCCTGTATAATTTCCCATATCATATCCGCCAATATGCTTTGCAGAATCAATAAATATAGCTTCAAATCCTGTATTAATAAGTTCCGTATGCGATTTTATAAAAAGCTCAAAATGCTTTCCGTTATTCCAATCAAAAGTTACATCACTCCCGTCAGGCTGAACAACTTTTATCTGATCTGCTGATATGACAGTCCTGAAACCGGTTTTTAATCCGTGAAAATTCGCCAAATTATTGAAAGCTTCAAATTGTTCAAACGGATTAATTTTATCGGCAATATCATAATTTATAATGTTTCTGCTAAATCCCATATTGAGTTTTATTCCGTAAATTGAATTTTCAACTTCTGCGGGCTTATTATATCCGTCGCCATAAATATTAGGAAAAATTTGAGATAAGATGACGCAATTTGCCCAACTTTTCGCACTCGGCGGAATTGCAGGAAGAAGTTTCATTGTACTAAATATCCCGCTTGAGCATTTGTTACCTTCCATTTTAGCAATTGCGCGATTATTAATTTCGACATAATTCGCCCGCACTCCCCAGTTATCACCATAATTCGGGGTATCTATCTCATCAGGGAATGTATTGTAAAAATTGCCGTCTTGATTTAGCGTCATTAAGCAATTTACACAATCTTTAACACTTCTGCCTAAAAGCTCAACAGGAACTATACCGGCAACCCATTTACGCATGCCGGAAACAAATTGATGTTCATTTGTCCATTTATCAGGTTTTAAATCAATTGTTTCATTTAATGCTTTTAATAATTTATTCACAACATTCATATATAAATTTTAAATTTTATTTGGCATTTTTATATTGCCTGAAATAGTATATTTTTGTATAATTCAGAATAAATAATATTGAATTAAATGTTTGTAATAAGGAGTATTTATATGAAAAAAATATTTTTAGTAATATTTACACTTTTGTGCTTTGTATCAACATCATTTGCATCGCAAATTTCTTATGATAAAAGTAATTTTGCTCCTATTTATACCGTAATAGATGATGCAGCTTATGATATCCGTTATTATTCCACGAACAATTTTACGGGAAATAAAATTAATGGTTATAAAGCACCGATTGCGTATTTAACAAAAGAAGCCTTATCAGCATTAAGCGTTGCTGCACAGGATTTAAGAAATCAAGGCTACAGATTGCTGATTTGGGATTCATACAGACCTCAAAAAGCGGTGGATAATTTCGTCGAATGGATAAATAACCCTCAAGATAACGGAGATAAAACATTTTATCCGAAACTTAAAAAATCAGATTTATTAAAGGGAAATTATATTGCAGAAAAATCGGGGCACACACGAGGTTCCACAGTCGATTTGACTATTATTAAAAAAGACGGTTCTTTTGTTGATATGGGTGGCACTTTTGATTTGTTCAGCAATATTTCTCACCCTGATTATAAAAAATTAACAAAAGAACAAAAACATAACAGAAAAATTCTTCATGATGCAATGATAAAAGCGGGATTTAACGGAATAGATTCCGAATGGTGGCATTTTACTTTGAAAAATGAACCGTATCCTGATACATACTTTGATTTTGATGTAGAATAAAATTTAATTGACTAATACTTTATTGCTCAAATTAATATCAAATTAACCGATTACAAATTTTATCATTTTGTTCCGATAATTTGTTATGAGTGCAATTATAGGAATAAAACTTGAAAATCGTGTTTCTGAAGCAATAAAATTGCAGGAAATTCTTACACTTTACGGGTGCGAAATTCAAACCCGTATCGGACTTCACCCTATCGGAGAATATAAATGCAATAATTATGGAGTTGTACTAATTGAAGTAGTTTCTAAAGTTAATGAAATTTACGATGCGCTTGCAAAAAATTGGGAAGTGCAAATTATGAAATTTTAATGTAATACATTTATATTTGTAAACTTTAAAAAAAAATTATTAAAGTTTTTAATTAAATATCCGATATAATTATAGTCAGAAGATTAGAGAGAATAAAAATAAGAGGAGCAGTATGGTTGAAGATTTAGCACAGGATTCATTTGATATTCCTGATGATTTATTAGACAGTATTCAACACAATATTGAAAATATAATAAAAACATTTGATGTTCCGGAAGAAAATAAAATGGAAGTAATAAGGCAAATTAATTATATGTATTCCAGAACAAAATATCTGTCTTTAACTGATGAGCTGACAGAACTCCCGAACAGGCGTTGTTTTGATAACGATTTTACCAAAGAATTTTTGCGGGCACAGAGATATAAAAATAATTTAACTCTTGTAATGTTTGATATAGACCATTTTAAGCATGTGAATGATACTTACGGTCATCAGTGCGGGGATTATATCCTAAAACAAGTTGCAAATGCGGCTTTGCAAACATTCCGTCAAACAGATACGGTGTATAGAGTCGGCGGGGAAGAATTTATGGTCATTTTAACAGAAACTGCCATCGAACAAAGCATAATTCCCCTTGAAAGATTTCGTAAAACAGTGGAAACGCTATACCTAAATTATGATAATCAAATTATAAACATAACAGTGAGTATCGGTGCATGTCAGTACAAATCTGAAATGAATGAAAAGGAACAATTCATTGAAGAAGCGGATAAAGCCCTATATAAAGCTAAAAATACGGGCAGAAACAAAACAATTCTTAGTATTGACCTGTAATTTCCAAAATTTTCTGATATCTCAACCACCCCAAAACAACGTGTTGAACGTTGTCAATTCTTATTATACTTGCATTCGGAGTAACTCCGGGTTTTACCCAGTTAGCGGAATTTGGCAATCCGCCGGCATTAACTCCTGTTTTCACCTGAACTCTTGCAAGAAAATAATTTCCAATTGATAAAGCTTTTGTAATAACCAATTTTAATTGTTCATTATCCGTACAAAAATAAGTTGATGCCAATCCTTCCATGATTGTGCCGATGCTGCATGGTCTGATATTGTCAATAAAACCGCCGTAGTAACTGTTTTTAGGATTTGTAATTTGATTGGTCAGTACAGGAATTGCCATTTGTTCAACATATTCTTTTAATCTTATGGATTCTTCAGGAGTCGCAAGCCTTTTGAATATTAATTTTTCGGCAACAAAGGCAGACCAATGATCAAACGGAATGTCCAATTGCAAGGGTTTTCTTTGCTCAATTATTCTGAATATAATACTTTTTATAGCATTTAGCCATTTTTGTTGAGGATCAATTTCATATAAGTATAATAAACCGGCAGCAGCTTCTGCAGGATAGAAAAGAGCTTCAGCTTTTGTATCAATAGTATTATTTTCAAGATTGTAATACGCCCAAACATTGCCTTCTTCATCAGTCATAGACAGGATAAATTCCCCAAGCCCGCGCAATACGGACAGTTCCAACTCTTTTTCTTCATACAAATTACACAATGCACATAATGCAACACCTGCAGCTCCCGATTTTGCAATATGAAACTTTATTCCTTCTTCTTCGGGGAATGATACAACCACATATTTTACATCATCTAATTTTGTTACATATCTGTCAATAAAATACTTTGAAGATAAAATTCTGTTTTCTTTAAATCGTGTTTCAAGTCCCAATTTTTCATATTGATACATTGCATACAATGAGCCGGCATGACGCAGAGAATTGTATACATCATTTTTGTAAACAATTTCCGGATCAACATTTTGTAAGTATTGAAACCTGCCGTTTTCATATATGTTATTGTTGAGATAATTCATTGATAGTGCAATCTCATCAAAATACGGCAATTCCCACGTATTTTCATGCGTACTCTTTTTCGCTTCTTTCCAAATAATAGCAATAAAAACCATTACTATTGTAAGAAATATCGTAGGAATATATGAAGTTGGTGATGATAAATCAAACATAAAACAATTATACCAAAGTAATCTAAAATAATAATAAAGCATTTGTATGATTTTTTATAATTCATAAACAAATGTAACAAAAATTAAAATACGGACAATTTTTAAATAAAAAAATACTTTATATAAATGTAAGTAGTGTGAAAAGGTTTTGTGTATCCATGATTGATTACTCAACATTGTTATTTTTCTTAAGAAACGGTAAACGTGCGCAGGAAGGCGAAGGCGGGCGCGGTTTTGTTGCAATCGGTCAGGGTGCAAAGGTTGTGAAACAGATTTGTGATTATGATAATATTTTTTCAAGAGGAGCAAAAAGCGCAGTAAAAGCATTTAAAACAGTTGCAGAAAATGATAAAATATTTAACGGAATTTCAAAAGGGGTAAAATTTGCAAGTGAAAATGTTAATCCGTTAATAGTTGTTTCCAGCGGTATTAATATATTAACATCAGAAGATAAGCAATCAACTATTATTGCCGAAGCAGGCAATTTGGCAGGTATGTTTGCGGTTGAAGGCTGGATGAAGAAACATCTTGATGATGTTTTAAAAAATTTACCTATAAATCAAAAATGGATGCCTATCGTAAGAGGAATTGCTTTTGTAATCGGTTCAATCGGTGCTTCAACTCTTTGCTACAATATCGGAAAAGTTTTTGCATCTAAACTTAAAACAATAAATGAAAAATCACAACTTGAACAAAATCAACAGCACGAGCAAATTGTCAAGTTATTCCAAGATAAAAATCAGTCAAATAATTTGGCATCAAAAAGTTTGGCATATAGCGCGTGAATTTTGGATAATAAGGCAATCAGGCGATAAGTCCTTATCATTTTATTACCCTTTTTTAAATCCGGTATTTATGCTAGAATTTACATCAATAAGAGGTAAATTATGGCAAATATTAAAATAACTAAAATGCACGGTTGCGGAAATGATTTTGTATTTATGGATTATGAAGAATTCGCAAAAACGGGTATGACATTGGAAGAACTGTCAAAACAGCTCTGCGACAGGCATTTTGGAATAGGCGGCGATGGACTTATCATTCCGATTCCATACAACGGAAATGATGCTGATATCGAATGGCGATATTACAACTCTGACGGTACAACTGCTCAAATGTGCGGAAACGGTATGAGATGTTTTGCAAAATACGTTTATGATAAAGGTTTAGTAAATAAAAAATCTTTTGCCGTAAAAACACTTGCCGGAATTAAAAAACCTGAAATTCTCGATAACGGACAAATCAAGGTCAATATGGGTAAACCAATTTTAGAAGATGAGAAAATTCCATTCAACGGCAAAAGAGAAATAAATGATTTTAAAATAAATCCGGTATCAATGGGAAATCCGCACTGTGTAATATTTACAGATGAAATTCCGCTTGAAATGGCAAAAAAATACGGACCTGAATTAGAAAAACATCCATATTTTCCACAAAAAACCAATGTAGAATTCGTAAAAGTGATTTCAAAAAATGCAATAGAAATGGCAGTTTATGAACGCGGTTGCGGAATAACACTGGCATGCGGAACGGGAGCTTGTGCAAGTGTCGTAGCTTCTGTTTTAAATAACTTAACAGATAATAATGTACGGGTAAATTTGCCCGGAGGCGTTGTTAACATTGAATGGCAGGGTTCAAAAGATGATACGGAACACGATATTTTCTTAATCGGACCCGCTCAATACACTTTTAGTGCAAATTTCATGTTGTAATTAAATTTTTTTTCATGATAAGATTGACACATACACAATATAAATAGTAAAAGGAGAAATGTAAAATGAGAAAATACGAATTAATGAGCGTATTCAAGCCAAATCTTGATGCAGAAGAAGTTGATAAAATTATCGAAAAAATCAACTCAATAATTACAGAATTTGGCGGAAGCGTTGAATCTGTTGATAAAGCAGGAAGAAAAAAATTAGCTTATGATATCCAAAACTTCAGAGACGGATATTTCACAACTACAATTTTGTCTTTGCCTGCAGATAAAGTAGCTGAATTCAAAAGACAATTAAGATTGAATGATAATATCTTAAGAACAATGTTTATGGAAACAGCGACAGCAAATGTGTAGCAACAGGTTGGCTTGTTGAATAACAAGACAAGCAGGTTGCGAAACATAATACCACCGCCGTAGTGAATGTAGCGAAAGCGAAATGAACGAAGCAATCTGTGATTGCACAGGCGGAAAAACAGTGACAGCAAATGTGTAGCAACATCAGGTGTGTGGTTAAGCATTATATAAAATAAGCTATTAACTAAAGGAGAAAGTATGACTTTAGCAAAAGCAGCCGTAACAGGTATAGTATACAGAGAACCAAAAACAGGATATACTCAGAATAATGTGGCAGTATCGTCTTTTGTAATGAATATCGGGGAAGGCGGAGAAGAAACACTGGTAAGAGTAATATCTAAAAGACAGGCGCTTTCTGATGTAATTGAAACTCTTTCAAAAAATCAAAAAGTTTTGGTAGGCGGAAGACTTCAAACTGGAGTAAGCAAACTTGATGACGGAACCGAAAAAAAAGTATTTGAAATTGATGCTGCATCAATTGAATTGATGGGCGTCAGTTCATCAGGTTCAGACGTTCATGAAGAAGGCGATATCTTGAGTTTTGGAGATATGGATTCATCAGGAACATCCGAAACGGAAGTCTTGATGGATGACGGGGAGATACCATTTTAGTTCATAATGTGGTAGACTTTATTTACCGGAGTAATATAGTAATGTAGGTTGGGCTTGCCCCGACATAGTAAGGCTAGAAAGGCAAATAGAAACATGGCAAAAGTAGAAGATAAGAAAAAGCACAAAAATTGTTCATTATGTGCTGACAAAATCGAATCAATTGATTACAAAGATGCTTCAAAATTAAGAAGATAC
>CACXFH010000120.1 GCA_902766975.1 uncultured bacterium
ATTGATGCTTCAAACGGTCAGGGTGCATCTTGCAAAAAACGTGAAGATACCCACAAAATGGCAGAAGCAAACAAAGCATTCGCTCATTACAGATACTAATATAGGGATATAATTATAAATAAGAAAAACACCTTTCAAATTATTGAGAGGTGTTTTTTCTTATTTGTTTTAAGTCATCGGAGGGATTAGAAAGTATTTTTACCCCGTAATAATCGCAGAATTTGCCAAAAACAGACGGATTGACTACCTTAGCTGAGCATGCACTAATACATAAATTATTAGCCCCAATATTTTTAAGTCTTATTATTGAAGATATAGCAGAAGAATCGCATACCGGAAATAAAAAATGAATCTTATCTATATACTGATTATTTTTTAATAATTTTGACAATATAAAATTTGCAAGCGGAACATAATTCCCTATATTTATTGTTTCAACATTATTTTTATCGGATTCATAATAAAAACTAATTGAAAATTCATCATATTTTAACTTGCTAAAAAATTGTTTGAAATATTCTTTCTGAATTTCAGAAAATGAGTTTATCCCGACAATAAAAAGACGCGAAAGTTTGTTCATTGTAAATCTTTGAATTATTCGCTCAATCAATTTATCAATATCAGATTGGTTAAATCCTAAATTTGAATCAGGCATCTGCCGCCCGTTTTTGAAGCCTTTTGACTCATTAGCGCATTTAATCAATTCCGAATAATCGTTGTTCTTTACAGGTATAACGCCTATAGGGGTAATATAATCATTTGAAAAAATTTTTCCTCGATAAAGAAATTCAGTATTATTTTTAGAATTTTTAGTAAGCAAAATTGCACCCGGGAATGTTCCGTAATCAACAATACAATTTTCGCTGTTTCTACCATAGTGACCTCTCAAGTTTGGATAATTCTTGAATTTATTCAGGCTGTGACTTATTAACAAATTTGAGTGGGTGTAAACATCAATATTTTGATTTTTTGTCAGTTCTAAAATTTTTTCTAAATCATTAAAATTGCTACCGGAAACTAATATACATTTACCTTTTCTTGTAGAATGAGATACAAGAACCTCCGAAATATCACCGTACTGACCTAATAATGCATTCGCTAAATCAGATTGGAGCTTTGAATTTATATCGGATAATTTTGAAATATTATTTTTAATTTTATCTAAACATAAATTTTTGAAATCAGATATAATGCCGACAACAATAGAGATTGATTTCTTATCTTGAATGCCGAAATCAAACAATTCAGATATGTTTTTGCATATACTTTTGAGCACAACATTTTGAATTTGCAAAAAGTTTCTAATATCATCAGAATACAATGTATAAGAATTGGTAATAATTTTATTACCGAAATATATCACTTGAGACAGCGAAGAATTTGCATTAACCTCCAAAATTTCATTTATTTTTGTATTTTTTATATTTTTTTCAGCACACGCAGACTGATAACGCAATTTTGAGGCAGAATACATGGAGTAAGCATTTTGTACAATTTCAAACATCTGCTTTTCGCTGTATTCACTCACATACAATAATGATGCAAATATATCAATAATTTTAAAATTTATTTCATCATTTATAAGAGAAAAATCTTTTAATTTTATCACATAATTAGCTGTCAAGTTGATTAAATAAAAAATAACTTCTTGAAGCGATGCAATATCAGGGGACAGCGCACACGAACCTTTTGAAGCGCAACCGTCAGCTTCAAAATTTTGGGGATTATAATTACTGTTATACATTTTACATATCCTAAAGCTTACTAATATAGTTGATAATATCGGAGGATTCGTACATCAAAACATCATTGTCGGTATCATTTAAAAAAGGCACTTGATCTTTTCCGCCCAATTTTACTAATTTATTAAAATTTTCTGCCTCTCCGACATCAAGCATCTTGTATTCTATATTATTTTCATCAAGATAATTCATTACTTTTTTACAATACGGACAGTACTGAGATACATATAAATCTAACATATTTATTACTCCTTCATATACAATAAACAACAAATACATCATATAAAAATCCCCACAATTTTACAACAATAAGACAGTTATAAAAATTGAAAAATATGAATGTTTATTATAAACTCAAATCATGAGTAAGAAAAATATTCTGTTTGTATTCGGAACAAGACCGGAAGTAATAAAATTGGCGCCGGTAATACTTGAGTTAAAAAAGTATCCGAATAAGTATAATACGATAATTTGCAATACCGAACAGCAAAAAGAATTATCAAATCAGACACTAAGTTATTTTAACTTAAAAGCGGATATTAATTTGGATTGTATGAGAGATAATCAATCTCTTGCGGATGTACAATCAAGAATTATAAACTCTTTAGAGCATGAAGTTTTCGATAAATATAATGTCGATGCAACAATAGTTCAAGGGGATACAATGACAGTTTTATGCGGAGCATTAACAAGTTTTTACAGAAGAATCCCAATATTTCATGTCGAAGCAGGGCTACGCTCTTATGATATATTTGAGCCGTTTCCGGAAGAAGTTATGCGGCAAATGACTTCCCGTGTAACTGCATTGAATTTTGCTCCTACAGAAAAAAATAAAAATGCATTATTAAAAGAAGGAATTAATGAAAACAGCATATTTGTAACCGGAAATACCGTCATTGATGCACTGTTTTGTCTTAGTGATGAAACAATGCAGAGTGCAAAAAGATTTTACGAAGATAAAAATATTAAAATTGATGATAAATTAGTTTTAATAACAGTGCACCGCAGAGAAAATCACGGGGAACGAATTGATAGAATACTTGATGCTATTGAATATTTAGTAAAAAAACATCCCGACCACAGATTTATACTGCCTGTACATCCAAATCCAAATGTAAAAGGTAAAGTTTATTCAAAGCTTGAGAGATATAACAATGTTTCACTGTTGGAGCCTTTAGATTATCCGAATTTGGTATATCTTATGAAGAATGCAAAGCTTATACTGACCGACTCCGGCGGTATACAAGAAGAAGCACCGTCTTTTGGATGCCCTACTTTTGTAATGCGCTATGAAACAGAACGACAAGAAGGAATTGATGCAGGAGTTTCTGTTCTTGTAGGAGCTGACTACGACAAAATAGTTAAGCTTTCTGAAGAAATTTTACTAAAAGATAAATCTAAAACGCGTTTGAAAACACAAAATCCTTATGGATGCGGGAATTCAGCAAAAAAAATTGAAGAAATAATTAACAGCTATTTTGGATAATAAAAAAGCAAGCATATAGCTTGCTAATAAAGAAATGTTTTAGGGATATATTTTTAAAGTAATTTTATTTTCTTAATGAAAGAGATAGTCTTTCATCTATTTTTCTATCTATTTTTTTTAGCATATTTTTCATCTTAATATCTTTTGGACGTATATTTATACCTTCGTCCAAACTGCGTCTGTATTGCTTATAAAGAGCAATTTCGCGGTCTTTTATATCACGTTTAATAAGTATATTACTATCCTCATTTGTTTTTCTTACAGATCTTTTAGCAACTGTCGCAAGCACTATTAATACAAACACACTCCAAATCACTTTATCTGCAGGAAAAGATTCCCCGACCAAAGTCTTTTGACCGTTTAGCGGCTGAACCATAACTGAGGACGATTTGATATTTGGTGCATTTATATAAATATTTAAATTATTTAACCCTGCATTTTCAATTACTAAATTGTCAACATGCTCTGTTCCTTTATACAGTGCATTTACAGTATCAGCAGAGGTAATACCCGATAATTTCAAAATCAATTCACTGTCCGAAACAATTTTCTTTGTTACTTGAGGTACAAAATCAGCATCAAGAACAATGTTATAGCTTTCACCATTATTTTCAAGAGTTATTGTATGGAGTTGATTAGTTTTTGCATCCGCACTTATAACTGACAAAGTAAATGCTATCAAGAAGCCGAGTATTAAAAATATTTTTTTCATGTTCTCTCCTCCCTAATCTCCACATTTATACTAAAACTTTTAATTTTAAATATCATCAATCCATGGATTTAAATTAAAAAATATGCATACGATGTCGCTGCAACGTGGGATAAACAATATTTTGAATTAAAATAAGCAGTAAATACAAGTTTTAATAGGATTTTATAATTTGATATTACGAAATGTAACAAAAGACATCCATGCTGAAATTGAATATTTTTCTATACCTTTATATATATGTAAGAAGACACGAGATATCAGGAGCATATTATGATTTTATTATTCGGTGAAAAGGCACACAAATCAAGCAAAAATTCAAATATCAAAAATCATCCGATTGAAAATTCCGGAATTTTGGCACGTGGTAATCAACCTAAAAGCCTTTTAGCGGCTAATGAATATGATATGTACATGTTTTCGGTACAAGCAGAAATTGATTATGCACAATATGCAGGAACTGAAAACTTAATATCCAGTACAGAATATATAAGTGAATATTCTCAGGCTATGACTGGGATGAGTGAAATCGGTTCATATACCAGTTCATTCGGAGCTGATTTTGGTGGCGGTTTTAGCAGCTTCAGTTCATTTGGCGGTTGCGATTGCGGAAGCTTTTCATCTGTAGGATAGTATGACAAAAATTGAAGTGTACCCAACCACCTAATCTCACCGATGGTGTGGGGTGAGGCTGGGTGGGGTTTTGAATATTTGTTTGGATAAGCCAAACTTACATATTTACGTCATTCTTGGGGGAATGCAATGACGAATAATTACTTCTCTTGTTAGGGGAGGCTGGGAGGGGTTTTGAATTGTCAATTGCGGATATAACAGTCCTTTTCCCGTCGGGAGAAGGTGTGCGCAGCACGGATGAGGGGTCGGACATTAATGTTCAACCCTAACGGGATTGACCCCTCACCCGAAAATCAACTTTTCGCCACGGCTCAAAGTGATTTTCTACCCTCTCCCGTTGGTAGAGGG
>CACXFH010000121.1 GCA_902766975.1 uncultured bacterium
GATTTTTGTATTGACAAGCGTGGGGAAGTTATTGATTATGTTGTTCAAAAATATGGTGCAGATAAAGTTTGTCAGATTATCACATTTAACACTTTAGCAGCCCGTAATGCGATGAAAAGCGTTGCAAGAGTTTTTGATATACCTTATGCAAGAAGTAAGGAACTTTCAGATTTAATTTCAGGTGACCCCGGAGCTAAAATTTCCGATGCATTGCAAGAGGGAATGGAACTGAAACGTCTATATGACAGTGACGAAGAAGTCAAAAAACTTGTCGATACCGCATTGCATGTTGAAGGATTGAAAAACGCAACAGGCATGCATGCCGCAGGGGTAATCATATCTTATAAACCGCTCAATGAAATTGTTCCTGTTCAGCACGGCAAGGATGGAGTTGTTGTAACTCAGTACCACAGAGAAATTCTTGAAAAAATGAAACTTCTGAAGATGGACTTTTTGGGATTGCGTAACCTTACAATGATTTCAAAAACCGTAAAACTGATTAAAAAATGCCAAGGGATTGATGTTGATATAAACCATATTCCGCTTGATGATAAGCCGACTTATGACATGCTTATTCGCGGGGAAACAGTCGGAGTATTTCAGCTTGAATCTCAAGGGATGACTAATTTGGTCAAAAAATTGCAGCCTGACGTATTTGAAGATTTAGGCGCATTGGTAGCATTGTTTCGACCGGGGCCTTTGGGTTCTGGGATGGTTGACGAGTTTGTTGACAGAAAGCACGGAAGAAAAGCCATAACTTATCCGCACCCAAGATTGGAACCTGTACTGAAAGACACTTACGGCACAATGGTTTATCAAGAACAGATTATGCAAATCTTTCAGGTTATGGCTGATTATTCTCTCGGTCAAGCCGATCAGGTTCGCCGTATGATGGGGCACAAAGACCCTGCTGCAATGGCAGCTCAGGAAGGCAAACTCATTGAAGGTTCTGCAAAATATGGGATGAAACCTGAAGATGCCAAGGTTTTGTTCGAACAAATTCAAAATTTCGCTGCATATTGTTTTAACCGCGCGCACTCATCTGCGTATGCTTTTGTTGCCTACCAAACCGCATATTTAAAATGCCATTATCCTGTCGAATATCTGTCGGAATTATTGACAAGTGTGGGTGGGGATCAGGAAAAAACTCAAAGCTATATTGAAGAAGCTCTAAAATACGGTATAAAGGTTCTTCCGCCCGATATAAATAAATCATTTTCAGAATACGCACCTGACGGACACAATATTCGCTTTGGACTTGCATCAATTAAACAGGTCGGGGAAGGCGTTGTCGATGAAATTATTAAAGAAAGGGAAGAAAACGGCGAGTTTACTTCAATTTATGATTTTATAAAACGTGTTGATGTTAAATGTTCTAATAAACGCACTTTGGAGGGTTTAATAAAAGCCGGAGCATTTTCTTCAATTGAAAAAAGCCGCAAACAGCTTATGGAGAATATTGACTATATTGTTTCTACGGCGTCAAAAGAAGCAAAAGAAAAAGAATCGGGTCAGGGCAGTTTATTTGATATGCTTGGTGACAGTGTGTCGGTTGATAATGCAAAGTTTAATCTCGGCGGTTCGGATGAAGAATATGATGCAAGACAAATACAAATTTTTGAAAAAGAATTTCTCGGATTTTACGTAACAAGTCATCCGCTTTCGACAATCAGAGAAAAATTGCCGTTCTTAATGACTCACAAAATTTCGCAAATTCCGAATATAGAAAATGATAAATCCGTCACTATTTGCGGTCTTGTCACTGCTACAAGACAAATCCCGCAAAAATCTGACCCGACAAAGTTTATCCGCTTTGTTACAATAGAAGATTTGACGGGAAAAATTGATACTCTTGCATTTAATTCAAAAATTGCCGAATACGGCGATTTGATGCAAAATGAACAAAGAATAATTGTTTCAGGCAAAGTCAGTCGCAGAAGTGACGATGAGCCGCCGATTATTCTTGTAGATACAGTAAAACCCGTTGATAATACCAATATTGTAACCGTTGAACTTAAAGACGAATTTAAATACGAAGAAATAATGCTTTTAAAACAAATGTTATGCAAATTCAAAGGCTCCGACCCTGTCATGTTCAAAATGCCTGATTTGACAGGGGAATCCAAAATCCTTACATCTTCAATGTTTTGGGTAAATACATCTAATGAGCTTGTAAACACTTTAAATAAAGGATTTGGCGACAGAGTTGAAGTCAGCATTAAATCAATGGATAAAAAGTGGTAGTTAATTCTGCAAAATTTCTTTATATGCTCTTTCTTTAAGAATTATCAAGTAATTAATGAAACTGACTGCCGCATTTAAATCGTTCATTCTTGTTGTAATTTCGGCAATATTTTCGTGCATGCTCTCAATATGAACATCTATGTAGTGGTCTATTCGGTTTTCAATTTTTTCTTTTAATTCTGAGTTATTCATTTTTATCCCTCATAAGTATATTATAATCAACATATGTTTATTATAATATGTTGATTATAGTTTGTCAAGTGTTTATTATAATAAGCATATGCAAAGAAAAAGAGGCACAATTAGTAAAAAAATATCAACAAAAATTCGTTTTGAGAGAATGAAAAGAAACATTTCTCAAGAGGATTTGGCTTTATCAGCCGGTTTAAGTCGTAACGGGCTCAGTAAAATTGAAACGGGGATTGTATCGCCTTCAATAGATTCATTGGAATTTATCGCACAGGCATTGGGGATGGAATTTTTAGAGCTTGTTGATGTTTCAAAAGTTGAATTGTAATTTGCGAGTTGAGCTTGTGGTGAATATATAATTTTGTATGCTGGACTTTCAGCCGTAATCTTGAGTTGGGCTTTCAGCCGTAGTCGTAAGTTGGGCTTTCAGCCCAACATAGCCATTAATTTTTGAATTGTTAATTTTTTGTTTATTTTTTTAGGAATTATAAAAAATAGTGTTATAAAGAAAATATAAGAATATATTACTTAGTGCCTTAGTGCCTCAGTAACTTTGATACTTAATAAAAAAGGAGATAAAAATTATGGCAAAAACAATTGGTATCGACCTGGGTACAACAAACTCGGTAGTCGCAGTTATGGAAGGCGGTAAACCAACCGTCATAGCAAACGCAGAAGGTTCAAGAACAACTCCTTCTATTGTTGGTTTTTCAAAAACAGGAGAAAGATTAGTCGGGCAATTGGCTAAACGTCAGGCAATTGTAAACCCTGACAAAACTATTGCATCAATCAAGCGTCACATGGGTGACAATTACAAAGTTACAATTGATGGAAAAGATTACACTCCGCAGGAAATTTCTTCAATGATATTGAGAAAGCTTGCTGATGATGCATCTTCATATTTGGGAGAAAAAGTTACATCAGCCGTAATTACTGTTCCTGCATATTTTAATGACGCACAACGTCAGGCAACAAAAGATGCAGGTAAAATCGCAGGGTTAGATGTTTTACGTATCGTAAACGAACCGACTGCAGCTGCTTTGGCTTACGGGCTCGAAAAAGATAAAGCAGAAAAAGTTTTGGTATTTGACCTTGGCGGTGGTACATTCGATGTTTCAATATTGGAAATCGGTGATGGTGTTCATGAAGTATTGTCAACATCAGGTGATACTCACTTAGGCGGGGATGATTTTGACCAAAAAGTTATGGATTGGATTTGTGAAGAATTCAAAAAACAGGAAGGTATTGATCTTACAGGTGATAAACAGGCTATGCAGCGTGTAAAAGAAGCTGCTGAAAAAGCAAAATGTGAATTATCTTCAGTTTATGAAACAAACATCAATTTACCGTTCATTACCGCTGATGCTAACGGTCCGAAACACTTGGATTTGAACTTAACAAGAGCAAAATTTGAAGAATTATCTTTCGATTTACTTGAAAGATGTAAAGCTCCGGTTGAAAAAGCAATCAGTGATGCTGGTATTTCAAAATCAGAAATTAATGAAGTCGTATTAGTCGGTGGTTCTTCAAGAATTCCTGCAGTACAAAAACTTGTTAAAGATTACACAGGCAAAGAACCTAACCAATCTGTTAACCCTGATGAAGTTGTAGCAGTTGGTGCTGCGGTTCAGGCAGGTGTTTTGGCTGGTGAAGTTAAAGATATCGTATTGTTAGACGTTACTCCGTTAACATTAGGTATTGAGACATTGGGCGGGGTTATGACTCCGTTGGTTCCGAGAAACACAACAATCCCTGTTTCAAAATCTCAGGTATTTTCTACGGCGGAAAACAATCAGACATCTGTTGATATTCAGGTATTGCAAGGTGAAAGACCGATGGCAAAAGATAACAAATCATTGGGTATGTTCAGACTTGACGGTATAGCTCCCGCTATGAGAGGAATTCCGCAAATTGAAGTTACTTTTGATATCGATGCTAACGGTATTGTAAATGTTTCGGCTAAGGATAAAGCTACAAATAAAGAACAAAAAATCACAATTACAAATTCTTCTAACCTGTCAGAACAAGATATTGACAGAATGGTAAAAGAAGCTGAAGCAAATGCGGCTGATGATAAAAAGAAAAAAGAAGAAGCTGAAATTAAAAACAATGCATCAAGCATGATTGCATCTGCTGAACGTGTAATGAAAGATTTTGAAGGCAAAATTGATGACTCTGACAAATCAAAATTGGAAGAACAAAAATCAGCACTTCAAAAAGCATTAGATGAAAATAAATCCACAGAAGAATTAAAGAAACTATCTGAAGAATTACAGCAAACAATGTTTGCAATTTCTCAAAAAGCTTATGAAGCCGTTCAAAAAGAAGGCGCTAACGCTCAAACAGATAATGCGCAAACAGATTCTTCAACTTCTGAATCATCTTCTTCAAACAACGACGATGATGTAATTGATGCTGAATATACTAAAGAATAATCAAATTATTAAAAATCTATACAAAAAGAGTACGGGTAAAATCCGTACTCTTTATTATTGTATATCGTTACCATAATTTATATTTCAATATATTTTCTGGCGCATTCAAGCATGGAATTTACCAAAGCTGCATTAGATGCAAGATTCATTCCGTTAATTTCCAAAACTTGTTTTATACGTTCTTCCCACAAATTGTAAATATCAGACGAATCCAAATTAAGAGTTTCTCCAATCATGTTAAGCTCTTTAAAATCAATCGGCAAAGGATACGCACCTCTAAGCATATCAACGATGTATACTCTTTTTTTGCGCGGGAATGCTTTTAAGAAATTAACTACACTCATTTTCTTTTGTTTGAGCGTTTCTTTTATAAATTCTATAGACTCATCAATCAGTACGGGCTCTTGCGGGATTTTATATTCTTCAAATTCTTCAGGATTTATATCCATAACTGTTGCAATACGTTCTAATGTCGTCGAACGGGTCGAAAAAGGAATAGTTTCATCTATCAGATTATAAACATACGATAACGTAACCCCAATCATCTCGGCAAAATCTTTTTTATGCAGAGAATTTTTTTCTAAAAAATCAATAACCTTTTGAGAACTTTTTTCTTTTGTAGATTTATTTTTCATATAAACTCCTTATTATTTTAATTTCTTTTAATGTATTTATAACTGATTATTTTTTTAAGCTTAAACTTTCTATGTCATTGTGGTAATATTTATTTAGGTTAAAATCTTAAAAGAAAACGGGTTAAATATGAAACTGGTTGCAGGATTAGGTAATATAGGCGAAAAATATACGTGGACACGGCATAATGTCGGATTTATGGTTGCAGATAAATGGGCAATCCAAAATGATATTAAATTTAAAGAAAATAAAAAGCTTTTATGTAATTTAGTAAAATTTAAAAAAGGCGCAGAAGATATAATTCTTATCAAACCTACAACATATATGAATTTATCGGGTGATGCAATATCTGCCGTGATGAATTATTATAAAATCCCCGTGGAAGATTTGCTTGTTGTATATGATGATTTATCAATTGAACTCGGGAAAATAAGATTTCGCCCTGACGGCTCGGATGGCGGGCATAACGGAATTAAATCAATTATAAAAAGTATCGGTACATCAAAATTTGCACGGCTGAAAATAGGTATAGGTCCTCAACCGCCGATTCCCGCAGAAGATTTTGTATTACAAAATTTTTATAAATCACAGCTTGATGAATTAAAGCCCGTACTTAAAACAGCTGTTGAAGGAATTGAGTTTTATCTTGACGAAGGTATGCAGAAAACTCAGAATTTTTATAATTAATTGATATCCCATTTTACAATTTTACAAATATCCTGTTGATGTTATAATTAGGGTAAGCATATATATTTTACAAAGGAGTAAAGATAAATGAGTTTGCAGCTTGCCGAACAATTTGAAGCAAATGAACAATATGAAGAAGCTTATCGTGAATATAAAAAAGACTATGAAGCAAATCCTGACAACATGGGGATATTAGAAAGGCTTGGGCACTTGGCATTAATTCTTGATAAGCCAGACGAAGCTGCAACGTATTATCACGAAATATTAAAACGTGACGTTACAAACCCGCTTGCTTATGAACAATTAATGACAATTTATGAGGATACGGATGCATATAAATACTATGTTTACAGAGGGAACAAACATTCAATTGAAGGCAAATTGGATTTTGCAATAGGGGATTTTAAAAAAGCACTTGCATTATGTTCCGAAGGCGCGCAAACTGCAATGACCCGTTTTACCCTTGCTAATTTGTACAAGCAGGCAGGGCAGGATATGAAAGCAATTGATGAATTTAATCTTTTGCTTGAAGGTTCTGATGTGCATGAAGAAATGTTTTTGCAGCTTGCGGATATGTATATGAAAGACGAAGCTTATTCTTCCGCGATAGACACATTAATGCGTGCAAAACAGAGAGGATTTGATACTGCTAAAATCAACGAAGGCATTGCTGCTGTATATTTAAAAAGCGGTGACCCGCAAAAAGCTATTGAATTCACCAATGATGAATTGCTGCAAATTCAGTGTATGCTTGAAATTGGTCAGATTAGCGAGGCTTATGAAAAGCTTAATAATTTATCGGATGAATTAAAACAATCTCCGAGATATTTTACATTAAAAGCTCAATATTTTTATTCCTCCAAAAAGTTTGATGAAGCGCTTGATTGCATAAATGAGTATAACAAGCTTGCGCCGAATTCTCCGTTAACGTACCAAATGAGGGCTCTTGTTTATGATGAAAAAGGAGACGAATACAATTCTCTCCTAAACTGGGGCAGATATAATATTTTACGAAAAAATTATGACATAGCGATTAATGAGTATCTTAATGCGGTTCAAATTAACGACAATGACATAGATTTGTTGTTTGAACTTGCGGCACTACTGGAGGATAATAAAGAAGTTGATCACGCAAGTGAATATTATGTCAAAATAGTCAAAAAAGATCCGCAAAATAAAGAAGCATTAAGAAAGCTCGCAGCATACAGAGAAAGTATCGGTGACTATCAAGGACAAGTTTCATATTTGGAAAAGCTTGTTGAAATTGATGGCAACGATTTGGATGCTTTGAAAAATCTTGGCAGAGCTTATGAAAAAACAAGAGCAAATTCTAAAGCTTTAGAACTTTATCAACATTATATCGAAATTGTAAAAAATCCAGCAGATTATAAAATTATTAAAGAGAAGATAGAAAAACTCCAAAATGGCGGAACCGCAGAAGAATCTGAAGGTCTGCTTGATAAAATAATGAAACTTTTTGGAAAATAAAATGTGAACTAAACTAAGTTTTTGGCTGCAAAAATTTAGTTATACCTCTCCTATTATTTCCAATTTGTATGATGCGCCAATTTCCTCATGAGCCAGAACCACGATATTTTTCATATACAAACTTAATAATGTGAACAATATCTGTCTGTATTCAATCGGAACGATAATTTTAGGAACATCAATATTCAATTTTTTGACCTTCCGTTTAATTTTATTCGCCATTTTTTCTGCAAAATCGGCATCAATTTTAATAATAGACTGATCGGAGTCATCACAACCCATTACCAAATCCGAATAAGTTTTTTCGGATAATTCAAATGCGCTGATAGTCACGTCGTCCTCATTTGTATATTTTGAACAAATTTGACGTGACAATGCAAGCCGAATTTTATTTATTATGTCAACTTTTGAACCGTCATCCGCAAAATCATTAATCTTTTCAAAAATATAAGTTATGTTTTTAATGGAAACATATTCCTTTATCAAACTTACCATAATATATTTTATATCGGCATAATTTAATAAATCGGGAATTATATTTTCTATTAAATATGGATTTTCTTTTTCTACAACGTCAAGATATTTTTCAATATCCTCATAATCAAGCAAATCTTCTACATGTTTAATCGCCACATATTCAAGTGCTTTTGCAATATATTGGGAAGAACTCAGGCTGCATTGCCAGAAATCTTTTGCTTTATCTTTTTCAACCCAAACAACTTTTTTACCGGTTATTTCATCTTCTGATGTAACTGAATTTTTTATTTTATGTTCAGTATGAAGTTCATCAGCATAAAACATTAAATGCTCAGGATAGACAACCGCTCTAAAGACCTCAATCCCTCTTATGCGAATGCTAAATTCGCACGGATTTAGGTTCTCATCATCCTTGAATACAACTTTTGGAATGATATATCCGAGATTTTCTGTCAAGTCTAAGCGCGACTTAACAGTTTGCGCCACAAGAAGTTCATCTCCAAAATCATCACGATCGGAATCAACAAAGCTTAAAAGTTCTTCACTCAAATAGATTGCCAATTTTTCTTCGTGGAGCTTTGAATACATCAAATCAGGAGAAGTAGCTTTGTTTAATTCCCCTTTCAAATCATCAAGAGCCTTCAATCCGGAAGAAATTTTGTCATTCAATTTTTTTCGGGAAACCGGAGCTTCTCCGTCTAATTGAGCTTTTACTTGATTGATTTCTTCACGTTTTTGTTTGATTTTGCGCTGGATATCAAGGCATTTTTCATACTCTGTCATTTTCGGAGAAAGCATTTTTTCCATTTGACTTTTAAAATCAGAAATACTTATAATATCACCTGAGGATTGTTCAGATTTTGCCTCACGCATAAAAATGCAATTGAGCATTGTGTTTTCGTCATCGCCGCCGACTTCAGTCATGCTGTACAGTTCCCACCCCTTCATAGACATTTCGTTAAGAAGATTTTGCAATTCCTGAGCATTTTCAGCTGGGCATGTTTTTATGACATATTCCATTCTGTTTTTTCCGAGCATAATTTTATCCTTTTAAAATTTTTATAGCTTCAATAGCCGTTTTAATTGCGCTTTCTGTATCGTGAACAACAGGATTTTCAAGACTTTTAGCCTCACGTTCCTGATTTGCTACAACTAAAAATACCGAACCTACTTTTACTTTCAAATAGCTTCCGACAACAAACAATGCTGCTGATTCCATTTCAGAAGCCAAACATCCTAAGCGTTTCCATGCTTCCCATTTATTTAAAAGTTCTGCCGAAACGGGCATAATTTCGGGGGAGTGTTGACCGTAAAAAGAATCTTTACATTGTACAACCCCCGCATGGTAATTATAACCAAGCTTTTTGGCACTCTCAACAAGAGCATTAACAACATCCAAATTCGCAACAGCAGGGAATTCAATCGGAGCGTATTCTTTGCTTGTTCCTTCAGCACGAATTGCGCCGGTAGCAACAACAACATCCCCGCCTTTTACATTGATATCCATCCCGCCGCAGGTGCCGACTCTGATAAAAGTTTTTCCCCCGACTTTGACAAGTTCTTCCAATGCAATAGCCGCAGACGGTCCACCTATTCCGGTTGATGTAACGCTTACTTTTATTCCGTCTAAATAACCGGTATATGTGATAAATTCACGTCTGTCAGCCACTTTCACAGGCTTGTCAAAAAAAGATGCAATTTTTTCACAACGTTTAGGATCCCCCGGAAGAATTACATACTCTCCGACGTCGCCTTCTTTTAGCCCTATATGATATTGTCTGCCGTCATCTGTATAATGCATTCGATGCCCCTTTTTGAATGTTAAAAGTGAATTGAACTATCAAATATCACCGAATACGAACAATTCACTTTTTATAAATTATAATAATTTATTTTAATTTTGAAATAACTTGATCTGTTACATCCACACCGCCAACAAACACAACTTGGTCTGAAAGTATTGCTTCAAGATGTTGAGCAACCATTACAGCCTTTGCCGCAGTTTGAATTTGAGAAAGAATTTGAGCCTCTTTATCTCTTTGTAATTTCATCAATGCTTCTTGTTTTGATTTTAAAGTATTGGCAGCTTGATTTTCGAAATTCTGTTTTTGCAGCGGAGTTGACAGATTTTTGTATTGTTTTTCCTGTTCAAGCATATATTGCTGTAATTCCAATGTTTTTGCATCAATTTCTTTTACTGCTGTCTGAGCTGCAGGGTAGTTATCTAAGACTCTTTGATAATCAATATAACCTACTTCCGCATTTGCAGCATTTGCACCCGATAAAACGATTCCTGCAGTCATTAATAAAGCCATTAATTTTAAGTTTTTCATACAACCTCCTGTAATATATTTACCTATTATAATATTTTTAATTTATTTTTCAATATGTGATTAGTACATCAAATCCCCTACACCAAATGTAAAGTATCCGTTTTTAGACCCGTTGCGTCCCGGATTTGTGAGCGGAATACCATAATCGATTGATAACGGACCCATCCCCGGGATATATACCTTTAAACCGACACCTGCCGATACGGCATACATTGGTCTGTCATAAATTTTATCCGAAACCGTGGAATTAAATACTTTACCTGCATCCATCCAAACAGTGAATCTCAAATTATTAAGAAACGCTATCCTTGTTCTGTCCATAAATGGTATAGGAGTGGCGAATTCAGCCGAACCCATTACAAAAGCATTACCTGTACCTACACCGCTCATTTTAAACCCTCTGATAGAATACGGACCGCCTAAACGATATGCCATAACTTCAGGAATATTACCGTGTATAGCTCCACCACCTTTAATTGTCAAGGATAGGGAGGATTTCTTTGCTATAGGAATATATTGTTTAATCATACCGGTAAGTTTACCGTTTGTTTTATTAAAACCGTTTATACCGATACTTTCATCAAACCTTAAACTTGCCATTGTACCATGACGAACAACGGTTGCACTATCTCTGGTATCATACATCAATGCAGGACTAAGAGATAAGAATAAGCCGCCTTCCAACTGTTTTGCACGCTCAGATAACGGTATATTATACTGTCTGTAAAGATTGGAGATTTTTGATTTATCACCTTCTTTAACATTTATATTTTCAACTCCCAGACTGAATGATGTTGTGACATGTCTGTTACGTTTCATTTTGTGAGCTATTGTCATTTCCCCGCCGAAACGTTGCTCTATCGCCATAGGTACCTGATAGGAACCGAAATCTCTAAAGAATAATCTTGTATTAAGGGAATTATCCGAATTAAAGAAATACGGTTTAAAATAGCTCAATTCTGCCTGTAAATTCATGTGATTTACTACGGAATTATCATTCATTATAACTCCGGTACCGGCTAAACCGGTCAAAGAAACTCTTTCTGCACGACCTCTAAAGTTATTTTCGGAAATCCCGACAGACCCGAACAAACCTGTTGCCGTATCCAAACCGCCACCGACAGATATACTGGCAGTTCTTTGTTCTTTAATTTTAATAGTAATATCATAAGCATCAGGAATATCTTCGCTTGGCTCAATTTCTCTTGTTACATCTTTAAATGCTTGAGTTGAGTATAATCTTGATAAATCTTCTTTTATCTGATTTTCGTTATAGACCATGCCGGGTTCTGTCAAAATATTTCTGGCAACTACATAATCTTTTGTTTTTTCGTTGCCTTGAATCATAATTTTATCAATTACGCCTTCTTTAATTGTAATATTAATAGTACCGTCAGGATCATCCGTAACGGATGCGATACGTGCAAGTATATATCCTTTTTGCATATATAAATCTTGAATTTTTATAATGGATTCATTTATTTTCGAAATGTTTTGAGGTTTACCCTTCATGTATTCAAGGTTGTTTAAGATATCTTGGGTTGAAATGACTGTATTTCCGTCAATAGTAAAATCTTTTACAGGAATATTTTCTTCAACAATAATCTTTATTGTAACTGTTCCGTCGTCGTTATTTGTAGGTACAGCTTTCATTCTTTCCGAAAAATATCCGGTTTCATAAATAGTCCGTAAATCATCCTGCATGTCAGAGCGGGAATAGGTTTCGCCAACTTTCATTTTCATTTGGGATAAAATTTCCTCTTTCGGAAGTGAATTCAGCCCCAAAAATTCAATATCTTTAATTGTTCTGTTTTCTTTATCACTAAAAGATGATACGGATGAAGATGATACAGAAGAAGCTTCTTCTGTATAAGAGGGCAAATTTTGAGTCGGAGCGGGAGCAGCATTAGAAGCATCGATAACAGTATTAGATGCTGAATTTTGTTTTATAGCATCTTCTGTTATGCCCATGCTTGAGCCCCAAACATCTTCCACGGAAAATGCGGGGATTTGTATCAGTGATACAAATAATAAAGCTGATAATATCTTTTTCAAAGAATTTAAATTCAAAAATACATTCCCTTAAACTAGCATTTCTCTCCAATAAAATTCTAGCACGAATTTACAAAAAAAGTAAAATATTTTACAACTTATTTACCAATTGACATTTTATATACTTCATTTTTATTATATCCGTATAATTCGGATAAAATCAAAGAGATATCTTTAGGGCTAAAACCTTTGTCTTGTAATATTTTTACCTTATTACAAATTTGAGTTGTATTTGATAAATTATCTTGTCTGAATACGATGACAACAAATTCTCCTCTTGGAATGTTTTGTTCAAAATGCTTAATAAGATTATCGACATTGTCAGTTAAAATTTCTTCAAACATTTTGGTTAACTCGCGTCCAATAGAAATTTTTGCTTCCGGGCGTACGGATTTTATTATTTTAAGAGTTTGAATAATTCTGTTTGGGGATTCATAAAATACAAAATCTTTATCGTCATAATCTTTTACAAGTTTTTGAATTTTATTTTCTGTTTTTGGTAAAAAACCGACAAAAGAAAATTGCTCGTCAGAACGAGAAATTTGGGATAAAAATGTAACAACCGCATTAGCTCCCGGTAAAGATGTAACACGGAATCCTCTTTGTCTCAGTTCTTTTACTACTATACTGCCCGGATCACAAATTAAAGGAGTCCCTGCGTCTGAAACCAAAGCTATTTTTTGTCCCGCTTCCAATAATTTTACTATTTGCTGTACTCGTTCTTTTTCATTATATTTGTGGTAAGAAAGGCATTTAGTTCTTATATCATAGTGATTTAAAAGTTTCTGAGTAACCCTTGAATCTTCACAGGCAATCAAATCCACACTTTTTAAAACTTCAATGGCTCTTAAAGTTATATCCCCTAAATTCCCGATAGGAGTCGGAACAATATAAAAATCATATTCTTTCATAACCACATATTATCATGAAATATTTTTCCTTAAAATTATCAAACAAAATAGTTTTATTAATATTTGTTAATATTTTATTATAAATCCTAAAGTTTAGAGTAAAAGGTGTCGATATTGTATTTGTAATCAGTCAATCGGAGAAAAATATTATGAAGATAATAACAACACCATCCCTCAATAGATGCGAAAGTGTTGAATTAATATTAAGAGGAGCAAAAAAACGCAGAATGATGGCTTATTCAATTGCAGCCGAAGTAAATTCCAATGCTGGAGTAAAGACCAATCTTCGTGCGGTAAAGTAAATAATGCTATGAGAGTATTAAAACACAAATAAGAAGAGAGTTTTATAATACCGGTTCACAAACAGGAACCGGCTTTTTATTGTTTAAAGTATGGTAATTAATACAGCAAATACAACAATACACATTAAAAATTTCCGGTAACTTTTATATGGTTACTTAAAAATATATTCTTTATTTTTTTCAAAAATTATGCTATCATTGCCTTGAGTACAGAATAACAGGAGTTTTATATGGCAGAAGAAATGAATCAAAATTGTGGTTGCGCAGAAAACAATTGCCAATGCGAAGAACAAAATTGTCAATGTGATAGTAAAGATTGCGCAAAAGAATGTTCAGTCAGAGGGTATGATGTTCTGGCATTAATATTTTGTGTTTGTCCTATCGCTGTTTCTATTTTTCGGATAGATTATCAGAATCCGGATAATATGCTTCAATTGGCATTTAAAATGCTTGTATTCTTGGCATTCCCTTTTATTTCTGCTGTATTGAGTTTAAAAAAATCTGATAAATGCAGAACATTTGGTCCGATTGTATTTGCAACAGTATTTATACTTGCGGTTGTATATGCAGTGATTATGTTTTCAGGAATCTCTGACGGCGGAAAATTGTTTTAATTTTATAAATACTAATAAGATAAACATGTCGATTATATTTGGCATGTTTATTTTATAATGTTTCTATGCACAGCGGATATTTACAAAATCAATATGATGTAATAGTTGTCGGAGGCGGGCATGCCGGTTGTGAAGCTGCTTTGGCTTGCGCAAAATTGGGAATGAAAGTTCTTTTGGCGACTTTGAATGTTGAAAATATAGCTCTTCAGCCATGCAATCCTGCTGTCGGGGGTCCTGCAAAATCTACGCTTGTACGTGAAATAGATGCACTTGGCGGAGTTATGGGGGAGGTAACCGATGCAACATATTTACAGCTAAAAACATTAAATTCATCCAAAGGTCCTGCTGTAAGAGCTTTGCGAGCGCAATCGGATAAAGCGGAATATTCGCGTTATATGCGCAATTTACTTGAAAATAATGAAAATGTTTTTATAAAACAATGCTGCATAACCGAATTAAAAGTTGAAAATGGTGAAATAGTCGGTGCAGCTGATGAATTTGGTGTTGAATATAGTGCGCGTGCTGTTATTTTGACAACAGGCACATCACTTGAAGGCAAAATTTTTGTCGGATTAAGGTCATTTAGTGCGGGCAGATTGGGAGAAAAAGCAGCAATCGGTTTATCTGACAGTTTGCACAAACTGGGTATTGAAACTAAAAAACTCAAAACAGGAACTCCTGCAAGAGTTGATAAACGTACAATTGATTATTCTAAAATGATTGTCCAACCTGGGGATGAGGAGCTAAATTTCTTCTCATTCAAACCTGATCGTCCAATCAGAAAAACTTATCCCTGCTATCTGACAAAAACAAATGAGCAGACTCACAAAATTATCAGGGAAAATCTTGATAAATCTCCTATGTATCAGGGGCTGATTCAAGGTGTCGGACCCAGATACTGCCCGTCTATTGAAGATAAAGTAGTGCGTTTTGCCTCAAATCCTTCACATCATATATTTATCGAACCTGAAGGATTGGGAACTTATGAAACATATATTCAAGGATTTTCAACAAGTTTGCCTTATGATGTTCAGGAAAAAATGTTAAGAAGCCTTCCGGGGCTTGAAAATGCTCATATTATAAAACCGGCTTATGCGGTGGAATATGATTATGTACCGGCAATTCAGACTACTCATTCGTTAATGTCTAAAAAAATCAAGGGCTTATTTTTTGGCGGTCAAATTAACGGCACAAGCGGTTATGAAGAAGCTGCAGCTCAAGGTTTAATTGCAGGGATTAATGCATATAACTATATTAATGGTTCGGAAATGTTAGAGCTTTCCAGAAGTTCATCATATACGGGAACTCTGATTGATGATTTGGTTACAAAAGATATTCAAGATCCATATAGAATGCTTACATCTCGCTCAGAATACAGACTGCTTTTAAGGCAGGATAATGCAGATGAAAGATTAACCCCAATAGGTCACAAATTAGGATTAATTGACGATGCGCAATATTTCAGATTTGAAGAAAAACAACGGCTTATAAAGGAAGAAACCAAACGTCTTGAGGGGGTAAAAATTCCTGCAAACGAAGAAACAAATAAAATATTGTCAAAATACGGAGAACATTTAGAACGCGGAATGCGTGCCTCAGAACTTTTGAAACGTCCGAATATCAGTTATAAAATAATACAGGAACTTGATACTCACACAAAATCTCTGCAAATTCCAAGAGATGTATATGAACAAATTGAAGTTATAATAAAGTACGAAGGTTATATAAAACGTCAGGAAGATCAGGTTAATAATGCAGGTAAACTTGAAAAATTCAAGATACCAGAGGATATAGATTATTCAAAAATAAATCATATTTCATCAGAAACAAAAGATAAACTTTCAAAAGTTCGTCCTAAAGATTTGGCTCAGGCTTCCCGCATAGGCGGAATTAAACCTGCGGATATTTCTGTTTTAATGGTACTTTTAGATAAACATCGTATATAAAAGCAGCAAATAATCATTTCTATTCGCAATCGTAAGTTGGGCTTTCTGCCCAACAATGTCATTAATTCTGCATTAACTGAGTAATATGCAGTTTTAAGTAATCTACTATTTCCAACATGCTTTCCTGCCTTTGATGAGCGAGTTCAAGCACTTGAAATTCTTCAAAATAATCATTGTTTTCGCACGAATTTGCACTAACTTTTATTAGGGAAGATACAATGCTGCCTGCAGTTTCAATTTTTTCTAATGTTTCGTATATATCATTTTTATTCATAATTACCTACAATTATACGTATTATAATACGCATAATATTATAATAGTCAGTGTACTAAATTTGTCAATATGACATAATAATTGATATGTTAAATGAGAGAATTAAAATTGTAGGCTTTAATATAAAAGTTGAGCGAATGCGGCAGCAATTAACTCAAGAAAAATTAGCAGAAGCCTCAAACATAAGTATTGATTCATTATCAAAGATTGAAACCGGCAAACAAGTACCTTCTTGCCTTGTATTATATGATATTGCAAAGGCTTTGGGGGTTGAAATAGAAGAATTTTATAAAGGGATATAAAGAAAATATTAATATTTCTCCTCAGATATAAAGATTATGTAATGAAATCTTAATATCGTTAAAATTTAATTTATAATAAGAATGTAAATGAGATTTATATGGAGAAGATTAATATGTGCACTTTAAAAGAAGCCTTAACAGAATTAGAAAATGTAGACAATACAACAAAAAATAAAGTAGAAAATGAATTGGTAAGCATCGGTTCTTCAGCGGTTCCGAGTTTGGTTGACAAACTTCAGGTTGTAAGAGGAATCAAAAGAGGCGTTGTTGCAATGACTCTTATCCGAATCGGTGATGCATCAGTTGAGTATTTGAAAAAGGCAGCAAAAGATAATAAAGATTTTGAATGGGTTGCTCAATATTTAATCAGAGAAATCAAAGGTTCAAAAGCTGCTTAAAAAAGGGTTTATAAAATAAGAAAGATTGGTGATGAGCCAATCTTTTTTTATGGTATTATTTGCTTATGAGTAATCTTGAGAGTTTAAAATATACTTGTCTTTTTGGCGGCGGAGCAATAAGAGGAGCAGGGCATGTCGGTGCTTTGCGAGCATTTGAGGAATTGGGGGTAGAATGCCAAAGCTATGGCGGTTCATCAGTAGGTTCTATTGTCGCAGTCTTAAAAGCAATCGGATATACAACAGACGAGCTTGAAGAAATATTTTTATCCGTAAATTTTGAATTATTTAAAGATATTTCTTTTGGTTTTAATATAAAATTTGCGTTGAGCAAGGGTGAAGTTTTTCTTGATTGGTTCAGGGAATTGGTTGAAAAGAAATTTTACGGTTCGGCTTATGAAAAGGGCAAAAATGAGCCGGTCAGATTCAGAGATGTTAAGAAAGATTTGTTTATAATTTCAACTAACATGAAGGATTTTTCATGCTGTGAATTTTCGACTTATGAAACACCTGATTTTGAAATTGCAATGGCAGTAAGAATATCTTGCTGCGCTCCGGGGTTGATGCGCGCTGTTGATATGGATAATAAGCTTCTTGTAGATGGTGATTTGATGAAGGGCAAACCTATGTGGTATTTATCAAAGCATCTTCGAGAAAGTAAAAATCGAATTTGCGAAATCAGGCTTGAAGGGGACTTCGGCGGAGATGATTCAAATGTTCTGAATTATATCAACGGAATATATGCGTGCATGACTTCAAACGAAACACAATTTATATCAAATTTGTACGGGAAAAATGATAATTATGATTATCTTGTAATAAATACCGGCAATGTTGTTGTTTTTGACTTTAATTACCCTCATGACAAAAGACGTGAAATAATTGATGCCGGTTATAATGCTGCTATTGATTATTTTAAAAATAAACTGCCGGAGAAAAAGCGTAAAATTTATTCGGTCTATGACAAATTGTTGGAACTTATCCGCAAAATTCAGGAACTGCTTTTGAGAAAAAAATATATAAAGGCGAAAGAAATACTCGGTGAAATGTTCATATTACTGACAGATACAAAAGATTTGATTGATAAGAATATATATGAAGAAATAAAGATATTTCAAAAGCTTTTGTTTTCAGGTGTAAAGGTGGGTTTAATCGGACAAAGATGTGATAATATCGCTGTTGTAAAAGTTCAATTATTGCATCTTATAAAGGTTTTGACTGATAAAACGGAAGAATTTGAGCGATATTTTAAAGAATTTCCGTTTGACATCGAATGATGTTTATAATAGTATGTTTATGTTGCTAAATTTGGCAGCGGTTGACAATTGAATAGATTCAAACCACGCTCCAGTGGCACTCTGCCGAGAAAAACAATTAAGTATTGTTTTTCGAGAGGTCGGTAAACGCCAAAAAGCAGAGCAAATTTGACAACTAAATAACTTTAAACCACGCTCCAGTGGCACTCTGCCGAGAAAAAGTTGACTAAATGTCAAGTTTTTCGAGAGGTCGGTAGACGCCAAAAAGCAGAGCAA
>CACXFH010000122.1 GCA_902766975.1 uncultured bacterium
CAACTTGCCTGATGCTCAAGGTGTTCCTGAAGAAATGCTTAACTATGCTTCAAAACACGGTGTTGCAAAAATCAATATTGATACAGACTTAAGATTAGCAATGACATCAACTATCAGAGAATTCTTTATTGAACATCCTGAAAAATTCGACCCGAGAGAATATATGGGACCTGGCAGAACTGCAGTTAAAGAAATGGTTATGCATAAAATGCGTGACGTATTAGGCACTGCAGGTCATGCTCAAGACTAGTCTTGTAAAAAAAATCTTTTAAAACAAAAATCCCGATATTAACTTATCGGGATTTTTTTTAATCTTCAAATATAAATAATTTATGAATTTCTATTTCTAATGCATTTGCAATCTTTGCAACGGTTTGTAATGAAGGTGATTTTTCTCCTCTTTCAATTATACCCATGGTTGAACGCGCAACACCGGCCATATCAGCCAGTTCTTCTTGCGATATACCTTTTTTTATACGTCTTACACGTATATTAATTCCAACTTTTTTATCAATTTCATCTATTTTTATAAACATTATACACATTATAATAGAGATTTGACATTAAATATACTACGTGATAAAGTATATATAATGGCTACTATAGTGGAGATATAATTTTGAGAAGAGAAGATATTGATAATTTAGAAGATAAATATATGAAATTGCATTTTTTAATGGAAATAATGCAGCAAATTATTGATGCACGTTTAAGCTGCTACGAAAATAGCGATATTTGTTGCTTATATTCTGAAATAATGAATAAACGTGACAATTTTTATGAATATTTCAAAAAATTTATCATCCAAATTTTACAAAATGATGTTTAATTTTTCGTTTTGCAAAAATGTAAGAACTGCTAAACAACAACATCAAATGCCGTATTCCATGCTCTTTCTGCATCTTCAGGATTGAGAGCAAGTTTTTCTTCTATGTATGCCATTGTGTTTGCAGCTCTGGGAACGGTGTCTTCCCCTCTGTAGCATACACCTTCCAAAAGTCTGCCGTGTTTAATTCTGAAAAAGTCAATTGCTTTGTCATCCGGATCGCCTAATATCTTGACGCTTGAGCCGTCTTTTAAACGTACACTGCCGATACCTCTGCCCCATGATTTTGCTAAATCAACCATACTGAAATTTAATTTAATTCCGCTCATATTATTACTCCTTTTTTTGGGTATGATGTCTTAAAGTTTGTAAATTTTATTTTTGCTAAATTATTAATAAAAATTTACACTAAACAATTCTATTATTTCATCGTGATAAAATTATTCTATGATTTATTTTTATTACGGGGATGAAGAATTTAATATTTCAGAGAAAATTAAGGTATTAAAATCTAAGCTTGATAAAAATTTTCTTGAAATGAGTTATAAAGAGTTTGATAATCCGAAATTTTCGGATTTGATGGTTGCATTATCTACTCAGCCGATGATGTTTGGTCGTATGTTAATCGTTATTGATTGCGAAAGTTATTTTAAATCAAAGAAAAAAGATTCTGATGCCGAGGGCGGATTTGATGATTCTCAAATTAAGCAAATAGAAAAAGCATTGGAAAATGCAAATGAAAATCTTGATATTGTTTTTAGGGCTTATACTCCTTATGATCCGAAAAAAAAGAATGCAGTTGATAAAAGAAAAAAAATATTTAAAGTTTTATCAAAGTATAATTCGCAAGAATTTAATCAAATCCCTTCATATAAAACGGCAGAGCTTGAAGCTTGGATTAAAAATCGGGCAAAATTGCATGATTTAAAAATTAATTCCGATGCGGTTTCCTTACTGCTTTTGCAGGTAGGCTCGAATTTAAGAATGTTAGATTCTGAGCTTGAAAAATTAAAAGTATTTACCAAAGATAAGCCTGCTACAAAAGAAATGGTAAAGGAAATTTGTGTTAGTAATGAAGATTTGTTTGCTTTTATGGATTCTGTTGTAATCGGTGCAAAAGCAAAAGCGCTTGAGCAATATGAAAAATTGGTTTCGACACGCTATCCGCTTTCTATACTTGCAACTCTGCATTCGAATTTGCGTGACAAAATATTTTTAAAGGCAAACGGTACAAAATATTCTCAGGATGAAATTGCCAAAATGACCGGAATGCATCCCTACAGAGTCAAACTTGAGCTTCAAAAATTAAAGCAGGTTTCACTGAAAGATTTGGTCAAATTGAAAGAAAATTTAACAGAAGCTGAGTACAAAATAAAATCAGGGCAATCAAATATAGCACAGGAAAGGGAAATTGAATATGCAATATTACGATAGTTCTGTTTCAAAACAATTGCCTGAACTGTTTAATTACTTTAAATCGGGTATAGAGGATGAGAATAAAAATATCGGTCATTGTATTTTATTTTGGGGGGCTGATATAAATTTGCAATGTGCGCTGGCGCTTGAAATTTCCAGATTATTAAATTGTACCGAATCAGGCAGTGAGGATTGTAATTGCTTGAATTGCAGATGGATTCGAGAACAGGCTCATCCTGCTGTCAAAATATATACAAGACTTGATTATAAAGAAGCATCCGAGTCGTTATCGGATGAAGAATCAGGCTCAGGCGGGAAAAAGAATATAAATGTTGCTCAGGCTAGAGGAATTATATCGGAACTTTCTGTTACAAGTGATTATCACAGAGTGTATATTTTTTGCGACAGGGATGAAGATGGGAATTTGCTGCCGTTAAATAAATTTAATTTTCCTGAAGTTACATCTAATGCGCTTTTAAAAACCTTTGAAGAACCGCCCCAAAATACGACTTTTATATTTTTGACTAACGATAAATCTGATGTCATATCTACTGTTGTATCAAGGGCGCAATCCTTTTTTGTGCCGGCAGAAAATAGAATTGAACAAAATTATGAGCTTGCCCAAAATATATTGGATAATTATTGGAATATTGAACGCAATAATGTTTTGGATTTTGAAAACAGTTTGCTGCAGGCTGTTGAAGATAGTGGTGCTGTTGAAGTTTTCGAACAGATGCAGAATTATTTGTGTATGCTTATGAAATCAAATTTCGAGAATAAGCTCTTGTTTCAGCGTTTTTTAAATGATATAGAGCATATAGAAATTGCCAAGCGTCAAGCAACCTTGACTCCGCCAATGCAAATTACGACAATTTGTGAAAATTTGGCTTTCAAAATGCTTTTAAAATAGTGTATTAAGTGGCATTAAATGTGGCATCTTTTTGCGCAAATTTTGAATTAATTTTCAAATAGTAAAAAATGTTTTACAATTTTTGCGTAATTTTTATGATTTTTGCCTTCGGGTCTTTGAGTTGCTGTCGTAAATTGTTGGCAACCTCTTTAACTTGTTCTTTTTCGTAATATTCCGTAGAAAAGATTTTTATGCTTTCTTTTTGCTTGCTGTAAAAAGAAAGATAGTACGCAGTGTAACCTTTCGCATACATATTTCCTGCTACGGTTTTCGGAGTATACAACACATTTGCAATATTTGAAATTGCAATTATATCCTCACGTTTTTTGGAATTGAGCATATTTGTTTTTTCTACATAGCAGTTATCTTTTGCTTTGTCGCACACGAGGGTTTCTTCTTTATAGTTTGTAAAAAGCCCTATAATTATTCCGATTAAAAGAAAAATTCCTATTGTCAGCGTTATAAAATTGCGTTTACCTTTATTAATTGTTTCCAGAGATGTTTTGTCCATAGTTATTACTCCTAATTTTAATTTATCATAAAAAACGCTTGTTGTATAATAAATTTATGAATACTAAGCTTGTGATTTTTGATTTAGACGGAACATTATTAAATACCCTTGAAGATTTGACAGACAGTACAAATTTTATTTTAAAATATTTTAATTATTCGACAAGGTCAATTGATGAGGTCAGAAATTTTGTCGGAAACGGTGTTGCTAAGTTGATTGAGCGTGCAATCCCCTACGGTTTAAATAATCCGAATTATAAAAAATGTTTGGAATTATTCAAGGATAACTACAAGGCAAATATGAACAATAAAACCGCTCCATACTCAGGAATTATGGAAATGCTTTTGGAATTAAAAAAAATGGGTGTAAAAATTGCAGTAGTTTCAAATAAATTTGATGAGGCTGTCAGAAATTTATGTGACAAATATTTTGAAGATTTAATTGATTTTAGTGCGGGAGAAAACGAATCGGGAGGAATCAGAAAAAAGCCCGCTCCGGATACCGTTTTAAAGGTGCTGGAATATTTTAATGTAAAAAAAAGAAACGCAATTTATGTCGGAGATTCGGAAGTCGACATTCAAACTGCAAAAAATGCAGGGCTTGAGTGTATAAGTGTTTTGTGGGGTTTTAAGAATAAAGAATTCTTACAAAAGTATGGAGCAAAAATCCTAATATCAAAACCTGATGAAATTTTTAAATACTTGTAATATTGTATAAATTATCCGTTAAATCCTTTTACGACGGTTCTTGGAGTGGAGTTTTGCCACGTAACGGTCTTGAATACAGGTTTAGATGCATCCCCTCCAAAACCCTGAACGACAACTCTTTCACTGTTTAAATTTTCATTCGTTGTTTGTACTATAGCTTTTGTAGTTTTTAATGATTCCTGCGTTTTAGAGTTAAAACCTCGTATAACATTTCTTGTAGTCGAAGCGTTTGCGACATAATGTCTTATTAGTTTCGGGATTCTGGATATTGGCATAAATTTCACAAATGATGCAAACTGGGGAATGGTAAGTTTTACTTGCCCTTTTTCTCCTGTAAATCCTGCAATAACTTTCCTAAATCTTAAATTTCTTGAATTATTAATTAATGATTTTGAAACAATATCACTTGGTTTATAATTTCCTTCTCCAAATCCTTTCACTACGCATCGCATTTTCCCGTTGCCATTATTTAAAATTCTTCGAGTTACTACGGGATCTATTTTTGTCGTATTCCTTCCGACAATCTTTTTCCCTGCATTCAAAACACCGGTAATTAATTTAATTCCCCACATGTGATTTACTCCTTTATTATCCCCTATGTATATATAAAAACATTTTGTTTAAAAAAATTGATTAATATTTTTTATTTTTTATAATAATTTTGTTTAATTGTTGTAAACAAAGGACAAATTTATGATCATAATAATGGAAAAAACGGCTACTCAAGATAATATCAAAGCCGTAATGAATATATTAAAAGAACATGGTTTTCGTGCGATTTTACATGAAGGTGCCGTTCATACGGTAATAGATGCATTGGGTGACAAAACTTCATTATCTCCTGACAGATTGGATGCTATGGAGGGTGTAAGTCATGTGAAATTAATACGTGAACCCTATCGTATGGCATCTCGTGACAGAAAATCCGAAGACACCGTAATTGAATTTGAAAACGGGGTTAAAATCGGAGGAGCAAACAGACCTGTTTTCATGGTCGGTCCATGTTCTGTTGAGGATGATTATGATGGACTTTTAGAGGTCGCAACTGCCGCAAAAGAATTGGGGTGTCAGTTTTTGAGAGGGGGAGCATTTAAACCGCGTACATCCCCTTATGATTTTGACGGATTAGGGGAAAAGGCACTTCAATATCTTGCCAAAGCAAAAGAGGAAACAGGACTTTTGGTTGTTACAGAACTGATGGATTCAAGTGATTTATCAATGGTTTGTGATTATGCGGATGTAATCCAAATAGGAGCAAGAAATATGCAAAATTTCCGTTTGCTGAAATCTGTAGGTAAATGTTCAAAACCGGTTGTGCTAAAGCGTGGACCCGCTTGTACAATAAAAGAATTCTTACTCGCTGCAGAGCATATTATGTATAACGGAAATGAAAAGGTCATACTATGCGAACGAGGTATAAAGGGTTTTGATTCTTCATATACAAGAAATGTTCTTGATATCGCTGCAATTCCGGTTATTAAAAAATATTCACATTTACCTGTCATTGTTGACCCAAGCCATGGTACAGGTCAACGATATCTTATCGAGCCGATGGCAAAAGCAGGTCTTGTTGCCGGGGCAGATGGTGTTATGGTTGAAGTACATGCAAATCCTGCAAAGGCGCTAAGTGACGGAAAACAAAGTCTTTCTATTCCGCAATTTAAAGAAGTTTTCGGAAGATTGAATACAATAATTGATATTTTGCATTTGGAAAAAAGCAATTCTCCTGCAAAAGTTGAATAATTTATGGTAATTATATAGAAGTTATCGCAAATTTAATCCGAATAATTGTCATTGGTGAGAGCTTTAGCCCAAGAATTTCCTGATATTTGTATTATTAGGCGATACTTCGCTATTGCTCAGTATGACTGATTTTCAATATGTTTTCGTGGTATTTGCTATATAAAGACTTAATTTATTATAACTACTTAATATTTGTTACAATTTTGCCTGTGATTTTTAAATATGGTAATTTGTTAGTGGGAGAGAGTAGTTATGAAAAATATTATTATATATTCAACCGGACAGACGTCTGAATTCGCTGATATTGTTGCTGGGATTGAGGATGTTAATATAAGGATTGAAAATGCCGAAAATTTAAAAGATTATGAATCTTTAAATCCGGGAGTTGTTGTCGTTGAAGATGTCCCGAATGTAAAAGATGTTTTGGCTGTTACAAAGTTTAAATATCCGATATTGTTTGTCGGGGATGCTTTTAAGGGTGCAACTGTTCGTGCTGTTGCTTTTGATTACGTAAAGACTCCGCTTGACAGACAAGAAGTTCTTGTCAGAACAAAAAATATGTTAAAAATTAAAGAGCTCAGAGATAAGCTAAAAACTCTTGCAACTACGGATGAATTGACGGGTTTGCATAACAGAAAATATCTTCTTGAACGTATGGAGCAGGAAATTTCGAGGGCAAAAAGATATGCTACTCCGTTATCTTTGCTGCTTTTTGATTTGGACTTCTTTAAGTCTGTAAATGATATTTACGGTTACGAGTGGGGAGATGTGTTGTTAAAATCAATTGCTGATAAATTAAGACAAGTTATCAGAAAAGAAGATATTTTGACTCGATACGGAGATGAGGAGTATGTTGTTGTTCTTCCCAATACTCCTGAAGATAATGCGTTCTTATTTGCTGAAAGATTCAGAAAAGAAGTTGAACGCATGGAATTTATTCCTGCAGGGGAAGAAGAAAGACATCCGATTACTATTTCCGGCGGGATTGCCACATTCCCTTGTATTCCTGATACGGAAGAAGATGCAAATACAATTATAAGATACGCAGAACACGCATTATACAATGCTAAAAAGCGCGGTAAAAATAAAATCGTCCAATTCTCACAAATTAATTTGGGCGAATAAAAAAGTTCCTTTCTGAACACTTACATAGTGTAAATCTGGTTAATAGGCGGTAACTTCCTTATACCGCCTTTTGTTTTGTATATATGTGCTTGTTCGAAAAATAAATTTATATTATAATTGATTTGGGAGGTATTATGTCATCAAATCTGAATATATTTGACTATATTTTTAAAAATAATATTTGGGGTGATAGTGAGAGCAAAAGCGGTTATGCCTCTAATTTTAAAAATACTCAAAGCATAAGGGCGTTTTTGCCTGAATTTATAGAGAAATATAAAATTAAATCTATTCTTGATGCTCCTTGCGGGGATATGTACTGGTTTTCTTTGATGAATATCAAAAATGTAAAATATTACGGTTTTGATATAGTCGATGACATTATAAAAATTAATAGAGAAAAATTTAAGAAAAACAGAAATTATAAATTTGAAACAAAAAATTTAATTACGGATGAATTACCTAAAGTAGATTTAATTTTTTGTCGCGATTTAATAATACATTTCCCTATCAGTACCGTTTATGAATTGATAAATAATTTTGTAAAAACTAAATCAAAATATTTAATGATAACTCAGCATATTTTAAAAAATAATTCTCATGTAATGAATGCGGATATAAATTTAGGTCAATTCGCTTTTAGAAGTCTTGTTGAACCTCCGTTCAATTTTCCAAATCCGAAAATGTTAATCCCCGAGGATTGGGATGATAAGAGTATTATGCGTTGTTTGGCATTGTATGACCTTAAAACTCTTGAATCGTTTTTATCCGATTCCGTAAAAAATTAAAAACGTTAGTAATATGTTGCGCTATTATTCTTTAGATTCAGTCCGGTTCACTTTTCCTCTGAGTTGTCCGCATGCAGCATCAATATCAGCCCCGCGTTCAAGTCTGACGGTAACTTTTTTGCCGGAATGCTCCATCAGATACTTAAATTTCATTATAGAATTATTTGATGGGCGCTCATAATCGTTCTTTTCTGTAGGGTTGTAAGGAATTAAATTTATATTGCATTTTATATCTTTTAAATACGCTGCAAGTTCTTTTGCACTTTGCGCCGTATCATTCAAATCTTTTATAAGTAAATATTCAACAGTAATTCTGCGTCCTGTTTTATCGGTATAGTTTTTCAGAGCTTTATGAAGATTATCCATCGGATACTTATTTTCAATTTGCATTAATTTTGCTCGGATTTCGTGATTCGGGGCGTGAAGCGAAAGTGCCAGAGTAGATTGCATATCAAGCTGTGCAAGTTTATTTATCTGTGGAATTATTCCGGATGTCGAAATTGTCAGCCTTCTTGCTCCGATTTGAAAATCTTCATTAAAAATTTTCATTGCTTTTAATACGTTATCAAGATTCAATAGCGGTTCCCCTTGTCCCATAAAGACAATATTCGTAACTTTTAATCCTGTATCACGTTGAATCATCAAAACTTGTTCGATAATTTCTTTGTAAGTTAAGTTTCTTATAAAACCTCTTTTGCCGGTCGCGCAGAATGAGCAATTTACTGCGCATCCGACCTGAGAACTTACGCAGGCAGTAAGATTTGCACGATTGTCAAAACGCATCAATACGGTTTCTACGCATTCTCCATCAGGGTATTCAAGAAGATATTTTATAGTTCCGTCCGAGCTGACTTGTTTAATTTTTATTTTTGTATCTGAAACAGTTGCAATTTCTTTTAATTGATTTCTGAATTTTATTGATAAATCCGTCATTTCATCAATTTCTCTTACGGATTTTAAATAAATCCAGTTATGGATTTGTCTTGCGCGGAATTTTGTCGCCCCAAGGGAGGATGTTAATTGTTCAATTTCTTCTAAATTTAATCCTGATAATATTTTCATTTTTAAGCCTCAAGTTTCAGCAGTACAACCCCTGCAATAATGAGTATAACTCCCAAAGCGCGCATAAGATTTAGAATATCGTGAAAAACAAGTACCCCGATAAGAAATGTGCAAGACGCACCGATTCCTGTCCAGATTGCATAAGCCGTACCTATCGGGATTTGTTTCTGCGCAATATATAAAAATATGCCGCTTAATGCCATTGCTATTATGGCAAAAACTATCCAAAGTATCCTATATTGGCTGTTTGTTGCAATTTTTAATCCCAACGGCCAACCGACTTCAAATATTGATGCTATCAGTAAATATATCCATTGCATAAAATTATGTTATCACAAATATTTGAGAATATTAAGCTTGTTGCCCGGTTATAAAAAACATGGTATATTTGACATGTAGGTGCTATGAAAAATAAAATTTCAGCTTATATCTTAACGGAAGAATTCTCAACATCGGAAGTTTTAAAGCTTTATTGCGGTGAATTTGATTTATTAGAGCCTGTAGTTTGTTCCGATGAGCGTGATGCTTATTCAAAAATATCCGAATCTCCGGATTCTGTTTTAATAGTTGATTTTTCAGACAACAGGGCTCAAAAAACTGATTTAATCTCAAAAGTTTGCTCTAAATATCCTCAGTGTACAATTGTTGCTCTAAGTGACAATCCTTCGGTAAATTTGATTGTCGAAGTGATGCGTGCGGGAGCAAAAGAATTTTTACCTGTTCCTGTTATAAAAAATGAATTTACGGATTGTATAAATAAAATCCTTGCAAATTCCGGTAAATCTGCCGTAAAAAATAAGTGTAAAATAATTTCCGTATTCTCTAATAAAGGGGGGATAGGTAAAACTTCGCTTGCAACAAATCTTGCACTTGAACTGGCAAAAATTACAAAAGAAAATATTGCTCTTATTGATTTGAATTTTCAAACGGGAGATATAACTACATTTCTTGATTTGAAGCCGTCATTCAATATTTCTTATATGCTTGAAAATATTGATAAAATCAATGAAACATTTTTATTAAGTACATTGGAACGTTATAAAAGAACAAGTCTATATGTCCTTGCTGATCCTCCGTATTTCAAGCAGGCAGATAATATAAAACCTTCTCAGATTACAAAGTTGTTTGATACTTTAAAAGATACTTTTTCATATATCATTGTTGATGTAGAAGCAAGTTTCGAAGGCAAAAATATTGCTGCTCTTGATAATTCTGATGTAATATTGCTTGTTACGGTAGCAAATTTGCCGGCTTTAAGAAATACCCAGAGATGTTTGGAATTGTTTGATAAACTTGGGTATGACTCGGACAAAACAAAAATTGTTGTTAATCGTTATATGGAAAATGACGAAATTAAAGAGGATGACGTAAAAAAGGTTCTTTCAAAAGATGTTTTCTGGAAAATTCCGAATAACTATTTTGCAATTATGAATGCGATAAATAAAGGAATTCCGGTAAGTGAAATAAATACATCGACAAATGTTGCCCAAAGTTATCGTGAACTGGCAAAATTTATGTCCGATAATTTGTACAAAAGAAACCTTGAGCAGCGATATGAAAATATACTAAACAATTTACAATAAAAAGGAGTCTGAATGGGATTATCAAATATTTTTAAAAAGACATTATCGGTTGAAAGTGGCAAAGGTAGCGAGGAGGAAATTTTTGATTTTGAATTAGAGAAATCAATTGAGGATTCCGCAAAAGTAGAATCTTTAATCCCCAGCTTAAATGTAGTCATTAAGGAAGCCACAATATTTAAGGATTTAAAAGATGAGACCGTTGAAAAGATAAAAAATAACCCGTTTTGGAATGAATATTCTCCGCATTCCCAAGAAAAAATGGTAAGTAAGTATTTTGATAATAAAATCAAAAGAAGTAAATACCGCGATTTAAAGTACAGTCTGAACGATAAACGAATTTTTATTGAAGATGTATTAAAATCAGTTGTCTAAATATTTTGTTTAAAATATAATTTTCTTATGGAAAATGTTTTGGGCAAAATTAAAGGTACGGTTGTTGTTTCTGTTCAGGCTATGCCGTCGGAACCGTTGTATCTCGAAAAATGTATGGTTGCGATGATGAAAAGCGTTATAAACGGCGGAGCCGGCGGTTTGCGTGTTGCCGGTACAAGAGATATCGCAAATGCCAAGAAGCTTTTTAGCCTTCCGATTATCGGAATTACAAAACCCGATAAGATACCTTCAAATTTTAAAGAAATTGTATATATTACCCCAACAATAAAAGATGTAATAGATGTGATAAATGCGGGAGCAGATATTGTTGCATTTGACGGAACACAGAGAAAACGTCCGAATAACGAAAAATTGCCGGATTTGATAAAATATATTCACATAAAAAAGAAAGTTGCAATGGCAGATGTCAGTACTATAGAAGAAGGTTTAAAAGCACAAGAGTCAGGTGCCGATGTATTATCTACAACTTTGGCGGGTTATACATTAGAATCTGCATCCTCTCCTACTGATGCTCCCGATTTCAAGCTTCTTGAGGAATTGGTAAAGCAAACAAATTTACCCGTAATTTTGGAAGGTCGAATTTGGGAACCATGGCAAGTCGATAAAGCATTTGCACTGGGGGCTCACTCCGTAGTAATCGGCTCTGCAATTACAAGACCTCAATTAATCACTAAAAGATTTGTATTTAGAAATAAATAAAGGGATACTAAAATGAAAATATTTCCGATAAGACCGTTGTCAACTTTTGATAACATTAAGAATATATATAAGATTATTGAGCAAAGTTCTAAAAGTCCAAAAGCTCCCCGGTCTGATTTTGCAGCTTTTGATGCGACAAAAACATTAAGAAAAGGACGAAGTGTATGCGACATGCTCTCGGAATAGATGTAGGCGGAACAAAGATATACTCTGCTGTAATAGATGAAAACGGAAAAATTGTTTCAAATATCGAAAGGCACCCTACACCTGCGACATTTGAAGATATAAAAAATACTTTCAAAAACATTATAAAGGCTCATGAAAAAGATATTGACGTAATTGCTTTTTCTACTTGCGGAGCGGTTAATAATGAGAATAATCATATTTTGGGCTCTACGGGCAACATTGCAAAAGGATACCCCGATATGCCCTTTACAGGGCTTTCTTCAAAACCTGTGTTTGTAGAAAATGATGCAAATTGTGCAGCGTGGGCAGAATATAAAATCGGGGCGTCAAAAGGAACAAAAGTATCTGTGATGTTAACATTAGGAACCGGTGTCGGCGGCGGTATAATTATCAATAATGAGCTTTTAAAAGGACAAAATGGCGCAGCAGGTGAAATGCATTTCAAAATGTATTGTGATAAACGCAGAAAATGTACTTGTGGGGGTTGGGATTGTTTTGAGATTTATGCTTCAGGCAAAGGTTTAAAAATTACAGCCGAAGAAATTTCTAAAAATCCTGAAATTACGACTTATGATGTTATTGAAGGTGTCAATAATAACGACAGTATGATGATTGAAATTTTTAATAAATGGCAGGATGATATTACAAATGGCATAATAGGATTGTCTAATATCTTCGATCCGGATTGTATCGTGTTATCAGGTTCAATGGCGGAGTTTGTCGATACCGAAAAAATACAAACTAATGCAAATAAAGAAATTATAACTACTCCGATTGAAGTTAAAAAGGCTCAGGCAGGTAATTATTCCGGCATGATAGGGGCAGCACTTCTTGCATTTGAAAAGGGGATAAAATAGTGGGAAAATCAAAAGCAAGAATATTTCGAAAAGGTATAAATGACCAACTCCCCAAAATAAGTCGGAGTGATGCGATAAAATGTGCTGTTGAGTATCTGGAACAAGCCAAAATTTCTCAGGCAAAAAAATATATAACAATGTTCGGACTTGATGCTGAGGAACTCCTTGAAGCCGGTGCAAGTTATGAAGTCGTAGTCGCAATAAAGAACATTTTTACATAATGAATATTATAGAAACAATAAAATTTTGGATAAATAATGCAAGACCCTATTCGGTTCCCATGACTTTTTTAAGCTGGCTTGTGGTTTTTTGTTTCAGTATAAAGCATGGCGGGAACATTTTATGCGGCTTAGTAGCTCTTATTGGAATTTTACTTGTCCATCTGGCTACAAACTTGTGTGATGATTATTTTGATTATCAGCGATTGTGCTGCGATGAAACTTATTTAAACAGCTCAAAAGAAATAAAATGCCGGTATTTGCGCAACGGTCAGGCAACAATTAAAGATTTGCAAAAAGTCATAATATTTATGCTTTTGATTGCGGGAATTTGCGGTGTAGTTTTGTTTTATTTGTCCGGTTGGTATGTTTTATTATTTGCTCTTGCAGTTTTACCAATTGCGCTATTTTATTCGAAATTGTCAAGCAAAGGTTTTGGAGATGCCGCCGTTATATTGGCTTATGGTCCTTTGATGTTTGAAGGGGTCTTTTATGTTATGACAAAGCATCTTTCTTTTGATGTGCTTATTTTATCAGTTGCCTGTTCAATGTTTGTTAATGCCGTTTTGTATGCTCACATGCTAATGGATTTTGATGAAGATATATGTTCGTCCAAGCGTACTTTATGCACGATTTTAAAAACTAAAAAAAGAGCTCTTAAATTCTTGTCAATATTTTATATTATCGGCTATGTTTCTATCATTGTATTATCCGTCAAATCTGACAATTTATATTATTTAATTTCTCTGATAACTATCCCTTTGGTATTTGATTTGTTTTCTTTGTTAAAGTTGTATAACGAAGATAAATATGCAATTCCGTATGCCCAACCTTGGCATTATCCGCTTGAAAATTGGGAGAAGGTAAAACAAACTCAGAATGCATCATTTTTCTTACGTTTTATGTTTGCCAGAAATATATCGACATGGTTCATGCTCTCTGTTTGTTTTTCTCTGATGATTTCATGAATTTTTATAGGTTTGTAACAGAATGTAAAGTTGAATTTTACTTCCTAAACCCCCTAATTGCAAGGGTTTCCAAAAATGATATATATTTATTATATAAAAATTAGCACTTTTTTGAATTGAAAATTGTTTATTAATATATAGGACAGAGTATATAACAAGTCGAAAAGGAGAATATATGGCAAGAGTTTTGATTTCTATGCCTGAGGAATTTTTGAACAGAATCGATCAGGTTGCAACCGGAGAAAACCGTTCAAGAAGTGAACTAATCAGAGAAGCATTGAGAACTTACATTTACAAACAAAGAATTAAAGAATCAACAAATTCAATAAAGAATGCTGATTTGTTAGAAAGTTTGTTGGGCTAGCGTAATAGCGCAAAATCAATAGGTTATCGGATTTGGGAAACATATTATAAAAGCCTCCGCTTGTCGGGGGCTTTTATATTATTAAAAAATAATAAATAATAAGTATTGATAAACAAAAATTATTTGCTATTATATACTCAAGGATATATAAAATGGCAATTAATGTTACAGATACCTCAACATATTTCAGACAAATAGAAAACAGACACAAAAAATATAATATAAGGCGTTCAAGGCACTACGAACGCGAGGAGGAAATGTCTGACCGAGTCAAAGCGGGTGTTGGTGCGCTTTTGGGTACCGCAATTCCAATGGCTGTTATGATGAAAAAAAGAAGAATAAAAAATCCGCTTAAATTAAAATATAATCTGCAAGACATGGTTGTGTTGTCGGCATCATCAATTGCAGGCGGCGTCGGAGTTGCAACTATAGGTGAGTCCAAAGCTGAAAACAAAAATCGACTCAAAGAAGGTGTTTTTCAATTTTTAAATGCTGCGGTTCCGACTTGGCTTGTTGGTGGAGCATTGAAACTTTGTGAAACTAGCAAACATTACAATAATACATTGTCTAAAGTTGGTGCAATCGCAGGGGCTTTGATTTTTGGAATGTATGGTGCCGCGGAAGTTTCAAACAGAATTTTCGATCCTTATGATTTGCGTCCTGACAGGAATTTGAAACTTGTCGATTGCATTGCAAACGCAGATGATGCAATAGGAGCTTTAGTTCTGGCAAAATTCCCGTTGATAGAAAAATTACATCTTGAAAAAGCTTTGCCTGCTATTTATGCTTTGTGCGGCTACAGAGCAGGTAAAAGCAATTAAAATTTAAAATCTGCCCCGAAATTAATTTGAGAACTCGATGGAGACCCGTTTGTATATTGGACTTGTCCGACTCCGGCATTCAAATCCAAGCGGTCTGTATCTTTAAACGGATTTACTTTTATATCAATTTCTTCCTTTGACATTCCGTTGCTTGTATTTCTTGAAAATTTATTTTGCACTGACAAATGAGGATTAAATCGGTATTCTGGAGTAATTGAAATTGTGCCGTTCATCTGTGTGGGGTTATTTGATTGTGAATTTGTATTTGTTGAATATGAAGTATTTATACTTGCTTTATCATTCAAATGCATTTTTGTATAAAGTGTGCGTGTTTGCGATGCATTATCCGGAGTGAATGTTGTATCATACTGAGCCCCGATATCAACCTTTTTAAATCTCTTTTCTTTTTTGAATGAAGTTGTTTTTTTTCTATATGCGCCGTCGGGATTGTATTTTCCATAATTTTTTGCATTATTTTGTGAGTTATTTTTATTTATATCAAGCGGGTGAGGAGTCAGAACATCTTTTTGTGTCTGAGTGTTAATTTTAAGAGCCGGAGCATTTAAATCAACTTCTTCTAAATCATTGGCAAATGCATACCCCTGACATATAAAAGATAAAATTATTATAATAATAAACTTCTTCACATCTGTATTATATCCTATTTTAATTTCTTTGCGCCAGTTATATAAAAAATACAAGCCCAAAGCAAAATATGTACTCCACATCAAAATTGTAGCAAAACAATGTGAGCCGTTTAAATAAGCCCCAATCCACATAATTACACACAAACCGTTTACAACCGTCCACAAATACCATTGTTCAATGCAGCGTTTTACGGTGAGGATAAATGCGATAACGGATAAAACCGTTGTCACGGAATCCATTAACGGATTTGAATCCCCAAAATATTTTAAAATAAAATACCCCGCAACTGAACATACAAAAGCAGTTCCAAAGTATATACCCCGCTCTTTTAAAGATAACGAAGTTTTATAAATCTCTTGTTTATCCTTTTTCATGTGTTTTTTCCATTTTGAAATTCCTACAAACTGCATAGGGAAATAATATAGCATATTTAAACATAAATTGCCCCAAAATGCATTTTTAAAAGAAATATACGAATAGCAAATATTAGAAATCATGCCAAACATATAACATGAAATTTTACCTTTGCCTGCTGTTATGGTTGCGCAAATTCCGCAGATGGCACTAATTAATGCCGCGGTTTTATCCTTCATATAAATTGCAATCAACGTTATAAGTAAAATTTCAAGAGGAAAAATTATTCTTTCATATTTCCCCCAACCCTGCAATTCTCCTTTAGCAAATTCTAAAATGTTCATGGTTTAATTGTAACATAAACTTTATACGCGAAACACAATTATACAATGCAAATAAACAGTATTACAAATAAAGTATTCTCAAATAAAACAGTTTTAAAGGGATTGGAAAAAATATCCGAACATGCAACATCATTTGCTGCAGGTGCATCTTTGTTGATGTCGCTAGGTGTTCGTACATATTCAATATACAAAACTCCTGATGTGGAAAAAGAAAACAGGTTCTATGCAATGGCAAACTCTATAACATCCGGAATTGTTAAATTCGGTATTGTTGAAGCAATTGCGCTCCCTATTGAAAATGCGGTAAGCAAAATTGATAAAAATGCAAGTAAATATCTAAAAGATTCAACCCTAAAAAATTTTAATCCTCAAACAAGTAGTTATAAATTCATAACACAAATAATAAAACTCAGCACCGGACTTATAACTGCGATTCCTAAATCTATGTTAACCATTGCATTAATCCCTGTTGTGATGGACAAGGTGTTTAAATATAATCCGCTAAATGACCTGAAAAAAGCGGCTAATGAATTTCATAATAAAAGTGAGGCTCACAAGTTTTTTGCAGGGGTGAAAAGATTTAATTTTGAAAAAGAACCCGTATTTACAGGCAGAGTAGGGGATAAAATTGCTGCAGGTATAGGTAAAATTATTGAGAATAAAAAAGTGCAGAAGCTTGCACAAAAATATGAAATGGAAGATGAAGATATTTATAAACATATCACTGCTATGACCGATGTGCTTTTAACTTCGGCTTCTGTTTGGCAGACAAATAAATCTCAGAGTATCAAAGAAAATTGCAAACGAGTATTAAATTATAACAATATTATAAATACTGCAATTACTATTCTTGCAGGATATTGGGTTGATGATTTTATAAAAAACCACACAAGCAAAGGAATTGAAAAATTTAAAGAAATACATAAAAATAATCCAAAATTGCCTAAGTATCTTGAAGGTATAAATATAATTCGTCCGACAATAATTTTCGCGTTTATATACTACGGGCTCCTGCCGATATTCTCGACTTATACATCCGAAAAACTGGATAAATTTATCAGGAAAGACGATAAGGCTATAGGGCGATAGGTTTGTATCAAGTAGTTTGTATATTGTCTACCCCAACAAAATTAATGTTGGTGGAAATTCAAACTTACAACTTAATAAATCCCCCATTTGCCTAACGGCATTTCCCCCTAAAAGGGGACAAAAAGAAATCTCGAAACAAACTATTCAACCATTCAACCGTTTAACTATTGAAGGGCACTAAGATATCTGGTCATGTAACAAAATCTTAACTTAATGCGATTTCAGGGCAAAAATAAAAGTTTAGGAGTTTTTACCATGATATCTTAGTAGTGTGGAAGTAACAATTATATGTCAGGCATAAAAATCCCAAAAGCTAATATATATCCGACATTTTCAGTCGCAAACCTAAAGAAACAATTTCAGCCCCGCAATATCGTTTCTGCGATGGCAAGTGACGGCTTTTTGCCTGTTATAGCGCTTGAAGCCTTCGTAGAAGCAGGCAGAACTTATCAGGCTTATAAAAGAGGCGGTTTTGACGAAGCAAGAGAAAGAATTACCGAAGAATTTTCAGGTGCCGTATTTTGGTTGGGCGGAGTAACGGCACTGAACGCTTTGTTTGAAAAATTAGGGCAGAAATTATTAAAACTTCCAAATACTACAGTTGATATTGCACATGACCACACTCGCAATCCTCTTAAAAAATTCTTATTTGAAAAAGTTAAAACAAACGGAGAAGGAATCTCTGAAAGCCTTATGGCGAAATTTAAGTTTACAAAAGTTGTTGCAAGCGTACTGATTGCAAATGCTTTCATTGGTTTTATTTTGCCAAAAATTAATCAGGCAATAACACGTTCTTACCACAAAAATGATAACAAAAAACAGCAAAATAGTAGTGATTCATATTTAAAAAGACCTGATATTAATACATTTGTCGAAGCTGACAATGATTATAAAGATACCACATTTACCGGTAAATGGGATTTACTGACAATAGCAAACAATTTTGAAAGCAAAAGGAATTGGAAACTTTTATCGGTTGATGCAGGAACGGCATCCGGCAGAGCATATTCGGCAAGAAACAATGATGAAAGAGTTGAAATTCTGTTTAGAGATTTGTCTTCAATCTACTTCTATATGTTCAATATGGCAAATATGAACAGCTGGTTGAACCAAACTGAACAAGGAAAAGGAAATAAGACAAGACTTGATCCGTCATCGGCAAAATTCGCAACAGAATATCTCCAAAATTATGTAGGTGACGGTAAGGTTGATATCAAAACATTTGCCAAAGAAGTTTTGGGTGAAAATATTGAGCTTCCTCAAAGCCTTAAAGCTAAATTTGAACAACACCACATAATAACTCTTGATGATTTTAAGGCAGAACTCAAAAATATCGTTCCGCAAGATAAATTAGCGCAATACGAAAAAATTGCACAACAAATGTCCGAACTTCAACCTGAAAGAATGGTAGATATAGTTGAAAATGGTGAAACAAATGCAGTTGCAAAACGTATTTTAACCAAAGGACAAGTCCAAGATGTTCTAAACGGCGGTCACATAAATAACCCTGAATTCTTAAAGGAATTTTATGCAAATGCTCTGGGGCACAGAAAATTTATGGATAATGAAAAATACAAATTCGTACCTCAATCAACATTTGATTCTCTCAAAAATGACCTGACAAATTACGTAAAATCTGTAATTAACCAAGCTCAAAAAACAGATGCAAAAGAAATTACAACAAGTTTACTCAAAAAAGTATCCAAGCACAACTTCAAAATGAACCTTATCAACTGGGGAAGCGGATTTGCAGTATCGGCATTATTCTTATCTACGTTAATCCCTAAGATGCAATATTGGATAACAAGGATGAGAACTGGTCAAGACAGCTTCCCGGGAACGGAAGAATTCAGAAAATAGATTGTTGTGCAAATGAATTATTTGTATTAAGTTTTATAATAGCCAGCCTGCGCAAGCCTTTCATCAAATTCCAATTTTACATTCTGCCAATCCGAGTTATTTATTGATTCAAGTTTTGTAAATGCATCGAAGCTTGCTTTGTCTGATTTATCCCCTTTTACATAATTATAATATTTCAATAACAGGTCTTTTGACGGAATATCCAATACAGAATCGAATTCATAATTATTGATACACATAAGCTTGTTAAGACTCTTATAAATTGTTGGGGTATTAGGACCTATTGAAAATTTTGAAGCTAATATTCTGTTTTTTACAGGATCATAATCTCCTTTTCTTTGCGCAATATCGTTCAATCTGCTATTTGAAATTATATCATTACTCTTTTTTGCTAATTTTGAAAATCCTTCTCTTATTTCAGGATCATTGCTGTTTTCTAATTTAGCCATAAGACTGTATCGTTTTGTGCCTTTGCCGCCATTTTTATAAGCAGTATATTCTGCATGAAATTCTTTTTCGTTTCCGAGGAAATAATATTCTTCATCTCGAGAATTTTGCCACTTGTTTGTGTCTATGCCTTTATTTTGAAGCATAGATTTGAAATTATCAAAATTATTTTTAAAATCACCTGAAGTTTGCATCTGCCCATTAATTTCATCAAGCGCATGACCTAATTCATGGGTTATAGTGTTTGTATTTATCCCTGATTTAATTGTTCCGTGGCTTGACCCATAAGCATAATTCAAATTTATGTGATTATCCTCTTTTATATATTCGCCATTTACTCCGTTATCTCGCCTGCAAATGTTAATATAATTTACTTCGCTCAATAAATCCGCCTTAAGTTCGGGTGACAATCCATCTATCGCCTTTTTTGCATCTCTGATAAGTTCTTCATACGTGGCTTTATCACTCGTATCAATATTTACACCGCAGGTTTTTACTCCTAACACTTTAGGCTCAATTCGAAGTTCCATTTGAACAACTTTACCATTTGCATCAGTAAAATCAATAACACCTGATATTGGTTCATTAGGATTTTTTAACGAGCCATCAGGGTTAAATTCAGCATTCGTTTTCATCTCAACAGGTTTATCAGAAACATTTATACTTCTGCCGCTTGTTACACCGGATATACGAGGAGGAAGTGCAGTTTTTGGTTGTGAAGCAGGTAATGTTTGACTTTCAGAAACAGTTTCTTCAATTGGCGTAGTTTCCGATGAATTTGAAGGATTTAATATTTCATTTAAAACTTTATAATAATTTCTGTTATATTCATCTACAGATTTATCATTATTAGGATTGTTAAATTTTCCAATTATACATTCTATTTTAACTCGTTCGAATATTGATCGTTGTTCTTCCGCGTCCAAAACTGCGTTCGAATCATGATTATGCATAGCATAAATTTCTTCCGCTATTTCTTGAAGTTTCTTATCCTTGAATGTTACTATTTTTTGCGGTTTAAATGAAAAATTTAAATTCCCATAATTACCTATTTGTACATTTTTATTACCCATATTGAATTCCTTTGATAATATTTATTACGACTCAACTATAGAAAATCTTTAGTAAAGTTTACAAATTTTAATATTTTTTAAATACGGCATAAAATCATTGCAAGGACAATTTATTCATAGTAAAGTTAATTTACTATGCAATTTATGGACAAGGTAAAAATAAGAATAGTTTCAGGCAAAGGCGGCAACGGAATTGTTGCTTGGCGTCGTGAAAAATTTGTTGATAAAGGCGGACCCGCAGGCGGCGATGGCGGCAACGGCGGAAGTGTATATCTTGTAGCCGATGAAAATATGTCTACACTGATGGATTTTACTTACAAAACCGTATTTAAAGCCGAAGCCGGAGAAAACGGTTTCAAAAAAAGTATGCACGGTAAAAGCGCAAAGGATTTATACATAAAAGTTCCTGTAGGTACGGTAGTAAAGGATTTAAAAACCGATAATATAATAGCGGATTTAGACGAACACTCCAAAAAAGTTCTTGTAGCACAAGGCGGACGCGGCGGCAGGGGGAATATTCATTTTTGCACCCCTCAAAATCGTGCTCCTCAGTATTGTGAACCGGGAGAGCCGGGGATTGAACGTAATTTACAGCTTGAATTGAAACTTATAGCCGATGTCGGCTTATTGGGGATGCCAAATGCAGGCAAATCAACATTTATCAGCAGAGTATCTTCCGCAAAACCAAAAATTGCAGATTATCCGTTTACGACTATTATTCCAAATCTTGGTGTAGTTCGCAAACACGATAGCGGCGGATATGTAATCGCTGATATTCCGGGACTTATTGAAGGAGCATCTGACGGTGTTGGTTTGGGTCATGATTTTTTGCGACACGTTGAAAGATGCCGTTTTCTTTTGCATATTGTGGATGGAACTGCGGAAAATCCTTTGAAAAATTATAAAATTATAAATAATGAATTAAAAAAATATTCTCAAAAGCTTGCTGATTTATACCAAATCACTGCAATCAATAAAATTGATGCAATAGACTCAGGCAGACTTGAAGAACTGAAACAAGAATTTAAATCCGCAGGAGTCGAAAATATCTATGCAATTTCAGCAGTAACAGGAGCAGGATTGGAGGAGCTCAAAAATGAACTTGAACACAAAGTTGACTCTATTCCAAAGCCTGTCAGTGATTATGTTGTTGAGGAAGATTTAGAAGCCACAAATAATGATGACAGTTATTGGGAAGTTTATAAGGCCGATAAAAATACCTATATTGTTGACGGCGGCAAGATTATAAGAATTTCTCAGGTAATAAATACAAGAAATACCGAGCAGGTGATAAGACTTCAAAATACAATGCGCGCAATGGGTATTATTGATGAATTAAAACGCATAGGAATTCAAAACGGAGATACCGTCGTAGTCGGTAAAATCGAGCTTGAGTATTGGGATGATGAAATGTATAAGCAGGAGTTTTAGAGTTTCAGCTTATAATATCTATTAATAGAGATAACGTTTTCCTGATGATGTGACCCCAAACTGGAGGTTGCTGTCGTGATAGCCCATTACACCCAAATACTGTTGTCCTTGCATCCTGCTGTATGTTGCACGGGCTTGAGGGTTATTTTGTAAATATTCGTGTTCTAATTCGCTAAAGTTGCCTTGATTAGTTTTATCCAGTTCATATCCGGTTGCATATCTTTTATCACCGATATGTGCAGTGTTTAACCACTGATTAGGCTTAACTTCAACATAGGTACTGCCATTATTCGGATTTGTATAGGAACCATCAGAATTTTTTATACAGCCTGCTCTTTCAAAAAATTCCGCGTTATCATTTATTACACCTATATCATAAGATAATCTGTTATCTTTTCCTTCACTCCAATAAACGCCTTTGCCATACGGGTCGTGTGCCATATCTACAGAATGCAAACCATTCCCGTAAAATGCAACTTCTTGTCCATGGACGGAATCATTTAATTTTTGGCTACTGTTGATTAACAACATATTTTCAGCAGGAGTCAAGTGTGCACCGGTTTTCCCGCTTGCTTCGGCATGAAATTTGATACTATTTATTTTTGATTCTTTTCGTAAAGCTGCTACATCAGCCTCTACATCACCTTGCCCGTCTTTACCTTGCAAAATATTATTTGCTCTGCCTTTTAAAGCATTAACTTTTTGAACTTCTGTTTGAAGTTGAGCAACTCTGTTTTCATAAGCATTTGCTTGAGTTATTATACCGTTTTGATTTGTAAGCTCTGTATTGAATTTTTCATAAGAACTATTTGCTTCATTATACGCTTCCCGAGAAGAATCGTAGTTTGTTTGAGCTTCTTTTACGTCTTGTTCAGCATCATTGCATGCTTTCGCTTCTTCTTTAGGAATCTTTTGTTTTTCTTCTAAATCTTTCAGTTTATTCGATTTTTCTGTTTTTGCTTGATCCAGTTGAGTTTTTATTTCTTTTTCTGAATTTTCTGCCTGAGATAATTTTTCTTTATCAGCTTTAAGTTTCTGTTCCGCTTGCTGTTTTTTGGCTTTCGCAGTTTCAACCGCTTGTTTAGCGGCAGTATAAGCAGGATTTGGTTTCCCGTTTATAGTTTCCGGGGTGTTGGCTAGTGTATTTTCTGCTGCTGTAAATTCTTGTGTTGCAGCTTTTACATTTGCTTCGCTTTGAGATACCGCACTTTTACAATTTGTCACTTCCGTTTGTGCTTTATTATATTCAGCTTCTTTATTCGTAACATTATCACATGCTTTCTGATATTCCGGGTTCGCTTTTGCAACCGCATCATCAGCTTCTTTGCGATTTTCTTTTGCTTTGTTTAGCTTTGTTTTATAATTATTTACTTTTGTTTGAGCGTCATTTTTTTGAGTTTCAGCTGTGCTTATCTCGCTTTCCAATTGTGAAACTTGAGATTGCGCTTCACTTTTTTGATTTTGCAAAATTTGCGATGTTGCTTTTGTCGATTCAAGATTACTTGAAATTTCTTGCTCAAGAGGGGTCAATTGTTGGTCAACCACTATTTCTCTAAATGCTTGCTTGCTGTATTGCTTTTCTCCCTGAATTATTCCGTTTTGGATGTTATTTATTTGAGATGAAAAATTTGTATTGCCGGAATTAGAAACATCTGATATTCCGCTCGGTTGACTTGAATTGACTCTTGAACCGCCTCCGGCACTTCCGCTGCTACGTTGTGTATTTGAACCGGACTTAACTGATTCAGAGCCTTTACTTTTAAATAAGCTTGTATTTCCCAATAAATCAAGCCCTTGGGTAAGTGCATTTAAATTTGAAGATAGACTCTGACCATTATTTTGAATTTGTCCTTGATTGGCATTTGCTAGTGCAGCTTTTTTTGCAGCTTTTATATTCGCATTGTTAGCAGCATTTTCAGCGGCTTTAGCATAAGCTTTCGACATGATAACAGGATCAATTTCTTGCGTTGAAGCGGTTTTGCCCTTTTGACGACGTAAAAAGGGCGTCAAAGTAAACTTGCCAAATGTTCTAAAATTTACTTGACTTTTAGGTGCCATATTTTCTCCTGTTAATGCTCTCTCATATTTATAAAAATATTGAATTTTGTAAAATTTCAATAATAGTTAAATTCGTAACATTTATTAATATAATTGTTATTGAGGTTTTAATAGACTTATTTTTGCGATAGTGATATAATCTTAATAAACAGGAGGGTTAAAAATGGCAAGATTAATCAGACCGACATTAGCTATAAGATGTGTACAATCAGGATGTAAATGCTTATTTGAAGTTGCACAGGTTGAAGACGGAAAACAACAGGAAGTTGTTTGCCCTCAATGCGGTGAACATTACGTTTATCCGATTTATGACGAAGAAAATAAATAAAGTGAATAGTAAAAAGTGAGTTGTGAATTGTCCTCTTCGTGGTATTTATAACCAAAATTGTCTGTTCACTGCTCTCAATTCATTACTTTTCTGAAAAAATGTTTAACAATACCGACAAAAGATACAACCAATTTAGTGCATATTTAAAAAATCGTTTCGGGGCGAAAGTTTATAAAATAACCATTGACGCCGGATTTTCGTGTCCTAATCGTGACGGTACAATCTCTAAAGGCGGTTGTATTTTTTGTGATGATTCCGGGAGCTTTTCTCAGGCACATTCTAATTTATTATCAATCGAAAACCAAGTCGAAGAAGGAATTAAGACGCTTTCTGCACGTTTTAAAGCGCAAAAATTTATGTCATATTTTCAGGCTTATACAAATACGTATAAACCTGTAGCGGAGCTTGAAAAAATCTATAGAGCTTCTCTTAATCACCCTGATATTATTGGAATATCCATAGGTACTCGCCCTGATTGCGTTGATGAGGAGAAATTGAATTTGATTTCCGACATATCCAAAGATTACTACACGTGGCTTGAATATGGTCTGCAATCGACTCATGATAAAACACTTTTAAAGATTAATCGGGGGCATAGTTACGACTGTTTTTTGAGGGCTTATGAAAAAACAAAAGAAAAAGGAATTAATGTTTGTGTGCATGTGATTTTTGGATTATGGGAAAGTCGGGATGAAATTTTACAAACAGCTCAAAGACTTGCGGATTTAAAAATCGACGGAATAAAAATTCACATGTTATGCGCCCTTCAAGGGACAAAGTTAGCTAAAATGTATGAAAACAAAGAAATAGATTTTATGAATGAGGATGAATATGTAAGTTTGGTATGTGATTTTTTGGAAATTTTACCGCCGCAAACTACTATTCACAGGCTTGCAGGAAACGGTTATCGTAAAACACTGATTGCTCCACGCTGGTTGGGGGCAAAACTTGATTGTCTTAATAAAATTGACAGAGAATTTTTAAAAAGAAATTCATATCAGGGGGCAAAATTTAATTAATTATTTTGAATTATTTTTGGTCAAAAACCCTTTACAAACGTATTATCATGTGAAATAATATAGCCGTAGGAATGTAACAATTTGTGAAGCATGGTAGCAAAAAATTTTTTCTGCGTTTTTATTAGAAACAACTGAAATTAAAATAGTGTGGAGAATTTAATATGTTAACAGTTCAATCGGTTTCAATGAATAGTTATCCTCAAAAAGTTTCTTTCAAACAAAATGAAAGACGTGCTTACGAGGAAGAAAGAGCATTCTATGAACAACAAAAAGAAGAATTGGAAGGATTGTTATCTGATCAAAGAATTCCAAAAGGAATGAAAAAATTCTTAAATGTTGCAAATATTGTTACTGACGGATTAATAGCAGGATTTACTGTTGCGTGTGCAACGATTGCGAGCGCTACCTGCGGTAAAAATACCTATGCAAGATTAGCCAAAAATAATATGGTAAAGGGAGCAGTAAGTTCTTTTGGCTCAATTGGTGAATATGCTATGAAAGGGTTAAAAGCTGTTAAACATTTTGCCGGCGATATGGTAAGAAAATTATTTGGTCAAGAAAAAGGTCAAAAAATTGTGGATGTGGCAAAATCTGCAATAGATAAAGTTAAAAATTTCTTTGTAAAGCTGAATCCGTTCAAATCTGCGGAAGCTTATGACAAAGCAGCAGCCAGAACCGCAACCGGTTTGGGTGTTGGTGCCGGAGCTGCAAGCGCTTATGCTAAAGTTGTTGAAAAAGCCGAACAAGGCGGTGAAGAATAATGGACACAGCGATAAGACAACCATATTTTCATAATAGTAAACTTACACCGGAACAGCGTGCTCAAAGACGCCATGAAACACAAGAAGTTGCAGCCGGTGTCGGTGCAGCCGGTGTAACGGCTCACGTTGGCGCAACAAGATATGCAGGTCGTCAAGGCTCTATGGGTATGCTACGTAATATGTATGAAAAGATGATTAAAACATCAAAAATTACGGCGCAGAATAACGAAATTGCAACAGGCATTTGGGCAAAACTGGTGCGTGATACCAAACGTTTCAGCTCTTACGCAATGAAACAGCTCAAAAGTTTTGAAAACATGAAATTTATCGGTCCGATTATAAAAAGTCCGATTACTAAAAAGCTCACAGGTGCTTTCGGAGCATTAACCGCAGTATTTGTTCTAATCTCGGGGCTTAGTGATGCATCTAAAAACGGTAAAATTGCTGTTGCGGACTTGAAAGAAAAACTTGATTTGGCAGCTTAAAATATAAATTGAAATATAAAAAAAATCGTGCTAAGTTTATTTTATGCGCGATTTTTTATTAAAGCAGATTTTTATAAAAAATATCGAATCAGAACTGATAAATATTGGTTATGACCCTTCTTATGCTTTCAAAGGCAAAGAAAAGTTTGAATACAAAAATTTTAAAATTTTTGATGTAACATCAGCACAAGCAAATATTATAAAACAGCTTGCGTTGTCTGTCGGGGCTGACTGCGCAACCCATAGGCAGGTCATCACGGGACAAATAGAAAAATCAGATTGCATATTGGGCGGAAATATATCTCAACTGAGAATTATCGCAAAAAAACTTCAACTCCAGCCCTTCGGATTAAAAAATTTGGGACTAAAATTAGAAAAATTAACAGACTCTCAAAAATTAAATAAAGATAAAACAAAAATTGTAGGGATTTTGAATATTACATCCGATTCATTTTCCGACGGAGGGGATTATTGCACTGTTGAAAATGCAATTACGCATCTGCATGAGTTAATAAATGACGGAGCTGATATAGTTGATATCGGAGCCGAATCTACAAGACCCGGTGCGGAAGAAATTAGTCCCGATATACAATTAAAACGAATTTTACCCGTTTTAAAATATATAAAAGAAAATAATATAGAAATCCCGATTAGCATTGATACAAGGAGCGCTCAGGTTGCAAAAGAGTGCATAAAGCATGGAGCTTCAATAATAAACGATGTGTCAGGATTGGATTTTGATAAAAATATGGCGGAAGTTATTGCGCAAAATCCGAATGTAAAAATTGTAATTCAGCATAGTCGGGGAATTCCGCAAAATATGCAGGATAACCCGCAATATGATTATCTGATGGATGATATTTATAAATCTTTGAGTGCGAAAATTGATTATGCAATTTCAAATGGGATTAAAAAAGGCAATATTATTGTTGATGCCGGTATCGGATTTGGGAAAACAAGAGAACAAAATTTTGAAATTCTGCATCGTTGGCAAGAACTGAAAACATTAGATTGCCCTGTTATGCTCGGAGTCTCAAGAAAAAGCCTTTTGAATATGCCCCAAAGTTCGAATGCAGAAAAAGATTTATACACTCTGGCATTGAACAGCATTTTACTGAATGAAAATATTGATTATATAAGGGTGCATAATGTAAAAATTCACAGACAACTTCTTGATGTCTTAAAATAATTAAACCTGCTTGGGAATTTTGTTTTTGCGCAACTGATTATAATATTATTTGTACTGTTTAAATTCAACTTTTTAATTTGCAAAATAAACCTATCTGTTATAAACAACTTGTTCCAAATCATCTTCCAACAAGCTTTGGCGGAAGATATCGCATTCCTGCCCTAGTTCAAATATTTGCTCATATTCTTCCGTTTTTAAAATTCGTGATATATTTTCAGTATTCAAAAGATTAATTTTAATATATGTATCGGTTATTTCAAGTATTTTTATAAATCCTTCAAATTCTAATAATTTTAATAACGATAAAATAACTTCATAGGATTTTCCCAAAAAACTGCTAAATCTTACCAATTCGATTTTACCGCTATTATTATGCATAGCAAATTTTATCATTCCGATAAATGTATTCAACAGAGAAACTTCATCATAAATTTTCGGTTCAAAATTCATAAAATGCAGCCCTTTGGGGTTTGCGTTATTTAATATGTAATCAAAAGTTTCTCTATCAGGCGGGTAATCAAAGAACATTACAAAATCACATTCCGGAATATTCTCTCTTGTAAAAACTCTTGAACTTATCGCCTGATAAGGTTTTATATTATCTGAAACTGTCTTACATTCCGCAAAAACCCCCACTTTATAAGTTGTATTTTTCAGATAATCATTAACATTATTTAAAAAATCTGTTTTCTGGCGATAATCATAAATTTTGTACTTTAATGTAGTTTCATTTTCTTCATCTAACTTATCCGAATGAGCATCATCGACTATCAATTGAACGGAAACATTTCCGTTAAATTCGTTTATTTGCGGGTGAAAAGCCAAATCTAATTTATCGCCTTTATCAAGAGGTACATCACCTCTGCTCCACCAAATTGCAGGGAATGTATAACCGTCTTTTGAAACTGTCAGTTTTAAATGCTTTTTATCACTACCCATAAGCATTTTGTCAGAAACTACAAAGCCATCCGTTTCAAAAACAGGACTCGGATTACTTGCCCCAAACGGTTCAAGTTCAGATAAATGCTCGACAAAATCAAGCGTAATATCAGGAGCCTCAAGCCTTAAATCAATATTTATAAAAGGTTTTAAATCTTGCCCTGTAATATAATGCGAAACTGTTTTGTTAAGTGCTTGTTTTACATTTTCAAAAGAAGATTTATCTTCACTAAATGATAATCCTGCCGCAAGCTTATGCCCCCCGAAGCCGTCTAATAATTGGCTGTTTTCGGCAATTACATCATACAAGGGAACTCCTTCTATACTTCTTGCGGAACACCTATAAACTCCGTCTTTTTTAGTCATTAAAAATGTAGGTTTATAGTATTTTTCAACAAATTTTGATGCAACAATTCCTATTATACCAACATGCCATTCTTCACAGCACAAAATGATTGCAGAATTTTCTCTACCTTCTTTTAAATACATTTTTTCTGCTTGAGTAAAGGTATCATCACATAATCTTTGACGCACGGCATTTAATTCATTTAAATTCTCAATAGCAACCTTCACTTCCTGAATATTATCTGAAATCAAAACTTTAACGGCATTATCGACTGTATCAAGTCTGCCGGATGCGTTTATTCTTGGGGCAATTCCAAAAGCAATATTTTCTGAGGTTATTCCTTTTGCAATATCGTAATTCGCACTTTCCAGAAGTAATTTCAAGCCTTCATGCTTTCCTTTCGAAATCAATTCCAAGCCTTTAGTAACCAGATATCTGTTTTCTCCAAGTAATGGCACCAAATCAGCGACTGTACCAACAGCAACAAACGGCAAAATTTCATTTACAAATGCAGCTTTGTTATAATGAGTCAAAAGCGCCTGACTTACCTTGAATGCAACTCCGCAGCCCGCAAGATATGTCAGATGCTCTATTTGTTTAGCACTCAATTGTTCATCAAGAGAATTCGGGGCTTTAGGATTTATAATCGCATAAGCCTCCGGCAAAACATCAGGCGCCTCATGGTGATCCGTAATAATAATATCAATAGTTTTAAAACTGTTGACAAATTTTACTTCTTCAACGTTTGAAATTCCGTTATCGACAGTAATTATGACTTTTGGTTTTATTTTAATCATAATATTTGTCAACGCATTGGTGTTTAAACCGTGTCCTTGCAATTCTCTATCAGGAATAAAATAACTGACTTTCCCGCCGAGATAGTTTATAGTCTTATATAAAACAGATGTTGATGTAACCCCGTCGGCATCAAAATCGCCGTAGATTAAAATTCCTTCATGATTATCGATTGCATTTGATAATCTGTTTACAACTTTTTCCATGTCTGTAAAAACATTGGGAGAAGTTAATTCCATATTCAAAGGATTCAAAAAATTTTCTATTTCATCCGGTGCTAAAATTCCGCGACTGATTAAAAGTTTCTCAATTAAGGAGCCGTGTAATTCATTATCATTTTTTATAATCCACTCTTTTTTCATTCTTTGTAATTCCTGCCCGATACTATAATATCATAAATTTGTCCTTGATGCGAGCGATATGTATGCGGTGCATATATTAAGAAAAAATGAGATAGAATGTTAGGATTGTATATGTAATGAAAGTTTGTCCTTTAGCTAAACAGTACTTATGTTGGAAATCACAACTTATATTTAAGGCTCTAAGATACTGAGGGTCTTGAATTTCAAGGCAAAAGTTCAAATTTCGAATTAATAATTTAGTGAAAGTAATGTTCTATCAAAGATAATTATATCTTGAAAACCATATTATTCTGTCTTAAACAATCGATTTTTGCATTCTTTCGCTGCGATTTTCATTGAGAATATTTTTGAGTTTCATCAAACCTTGTGCGTGGAGCTGACACACTCTTGATTCTGACATATTAAGAGTTTCACCGATTTCTTTCATTGTCATGTTTTCTTGATAATAAAGGACCATTAAAATTCTTTCACGTTCCGGTAATCTCATAAGAGCCCTCTGCAATTCATTTTTAACATTTTTCTCCTCCGCCGCTTCATGTGGGTTTAATTTATTTTCGTCTTCAATAGTGTCTATTATTTCTATACTGTCTTCAGATGTTCCGCGTTTATCGTATATTGATGTTATAGTTACATCTTCTGACATAATTTGAGTAACTTTTGTGGGTTCCATATCAAGGTATTGTGCAATCTCATCAGTCGTTGGGACCCTGCCGTATTCTTGTTTTAATACTTCAACAGCTTGTTTAATTTCTTTAATCTTTTTGCGTACGCTCCTTGGTAAAAAGTCTTGAGAGCGTACTTTATCTAAAATTGAACCACGTATTCTTATAAGTGCATAGGTTTCAAATCTGGAATTTTTCTGAGGGGAGAATCTTTCTATGGCATTAATCAGTCCTTCAACGCCATAGCCTGTAATATCTTCTATAGATATTGTGTCAGGAAGTGAAACTTTGACACGTCCGACAACGTAGCGTACAAGGTATATATACTGAACAATAAGCAAATCTCTTGATTTTTTATCCGATTTGTCCGCAAGATACGCATTCCAAAGATTTGTTAATTCTTCTTCGGATAAACGTTTTATGTGGCTGTATGAGGAAAAATCAAAATCCTGTTCCATTAACCCTCGACCCTTTTAGTCCTTCTTCCTTCTTACATTTTAATTTTATAATATTGTGATATTTTCACATCATTTAAAAGTATGAAAAGAATATTCGGAAATTAAAGATTTTCTGGTACATGTAGATGATAAGGTGTAAAGTGTTGTCAATTCTTATTGGTTAATCTATGTCCAACTTTATTAATACTTTTGCCCTTCTGATTCCTATTACCCTATTGCCATATTGTTTTATTACCTTTACAATAAAACCATGCCACAGAATAAAAAAATACTTGCAATAAATTTTGGCGGGATTGGGGATGAGATATTCTTTTTACCGACATTGATTTCGCTAAAAAAAGAGTTCCCAAACAGTCATGTTACTCTTGCTCTTGAACCAAGGAGCAAAGGTATAAAAGACCTGACAGATGTAATTGATGATTTAATTCTTGTAGATGTCAAAGGACAAAACAAATACAAACAAATGCTGAAGTTCCTATTTACGGTGCGAAAAGGTCATTTTGACATGGTTATATCATCAGGGGGGAACAAACTTATTAGTATTTTACTTTTCTGCATGGGTATAAAGAAGCGCTACGGGTATTATAGCGGTAGGCTCAGCAAATTATTATTAACTCATGCCGTGCCGTTAAACAAAAATCAATACGCATGCTCCATGTATCATGATTTGATTAGAACAATTACTTCGCAAAATACCGAATTGCCGCAAATAAAAGTTGAAAAAAGAGAAATTATCTCTAATTCTGTGCTTATTCACCCCGGAGTGAGTAAAATGAGTATACAAAAAAATTGTATAAAAACCGTACCGCCAAAAACATGGGCAAAAGTTATTGATTTGCTTGTGGCGGCCGGCAAAAAAGTCATGCTCGTCGGAGGCCCCGATGATGAAGATTGTATAAAAGAAATTATGGAGAATGTCAGAACTCAAAATTTTGAAAATTTATTCGGGACCACAAAGAATTTAAATGAATTGGCTCAATTGATATCGTCTGCCGAAAAATTTTTATGTTCGGATTCTGCCCCATTGCATGTGGCTGTTGCTTTAGGCACCAAAACTTATGTAATATTCGGACCGACAGATGACAATGTGTTGGTTCCCACAACTTCTCAAGTAGTGACAATTAAGGCTGATGATAATTGTGATTTAAAACCATGCCTTTGGGAAAGACGAATGACTACATGCAAAAATCTTGACTGTCTAAAGATTTTGCCCTCTAAAATTGTAGATAAAGTCATGAATTTTTAATACATATTAATGATTGTTAAAAATGTTATATAATTGCTATTGAAAAAATTTTTTTTTGTGTTTTATATAATTACAAATCCCCAATGCATTGATTTTTAGGACTATTTAACAAAAATGAATAATCTTATTGAACAATATAAATATGGTACTCAATATGGAAGTGCTTTCAGTGTTTTTTCTTTAGATAAAAATGCTAAAAACAAACATACATATTATTTAAAAATTGAAGCAGGAAAGTCTAAAAAACATGTTGGTGCTGATTTGAATTTATCTTATAGTGCAGGAAGTTTAATTGTAGGTTCCGGACTTATTATTTTGATGTTTTCAAGAACCGCTCAAAAAAATATAAATAAATACTTAAATAAATTAAAAAATCATTTTGAAGTCCGTAAAGAAATTTCATCTATAGAAGAATCGAAAAAGAAATCTAAATTTTATGGTTTCATGGTAAAAAAAATTAATTCAATTATACAAAAATCAGAAAGTATAAATAATATAGTGTCTTTAAAAGATATTTTATTTATGAAACTTATGTATAAAACAAGACCTACTCAAAAAATTCATAAAAAGGTTTCAGCTATTTTTGAAAATTTATCACGTGACACTGTGAAAAAATCTTATCAAAAAACCGAAAAAAGTTTTACAAGGATGTATAAATTATTTGATAATTTAGATGATTATATCCTTAAAAATGCTCCGGATGAAACAGCTAATTTTAAGGGGAGGGAATATACTAAAAAGCAACTGGTTGAAATGGCAAAAGGTTATCGTCAGACGACAAAAGCTATTGTAAGTAATTTTATATCTAATGAGGCTCAGCAAAACAGATATGAATACATTAAAGAAGTTAATTCAACCTTGTATTCCAAATTCTGGGATGCGTCATTTAAAGATTTTTGGACTAAGAATAATAAATTTAAACGTAAGGAAATGTGGCAAACATTTATTGCAGCAGAACAGATAAAGGGAGATAAAACTCAGCTTGCCGAAAATATAGCGCTTGTACGTAATGTAGTGACTTATACAAAAAAAGATAAAGCCGCAATGGTTCATGATTATGTGAATAAATTAGGAGAATTAATACCGCAAAAAGATGATTATGGTTCAGATATTGTTGAAAAGCTGGAATGGTTTGCAAAAAATTCTGATGGTTTGAAACATAATAAGGAAATATTCTTAAAAGAACTGGAAAATTTATCAAATCATAAAATTCCTTCGGATTTTAGTTCAAACATACAACAAGTTCGTCAGGAGTCAAAAAATACCTATATAAGATTAATATATGAGCTTGTAAATGATGATGCGACCGGTGAATTGCAGGATATGTTGGCAATTTATTACAAGATTGCGCCATTTGAAATGTCGAAATTCGGAGCTTCCGTTGCTTTAAAAAATGCCGTAAAATCTTTTGATAAATCAGTAAATGCTGAAATCGGGGAATTCTTCGATAAAGTCAGAGATTTAGAACTAGGTTCAGCTCCAACCGATATTTTAACTATGCTGATTTCTTTCGGTTTGATATTAAAGGGGTTAAATTATGCTTCAGATAAAGATGAAAAAGTTTCGACTATATTAAAATCAGGAATTCCGATAGTTGGTGCTCTTGCAACGTCAATAATATCAGCCACAAAACTTATTTCAGGAGGAAAATCTTTGGTATTGGGCTTTTTATCAGGATTGTTACTTAATCAAATGGGAGTTATGGCAGATAAATTACGTTTAAAATACAAAAATAACACCAAAACCTAATATTTTCCGTTTATGCGATATTAAAATAATATAAAGTTTTCAGATATTTCAGGGTTTTATAATATAATAAATGGTAGTTGTTCTACTTGGAAGGGGTTTTGTTCTTAAACAAGTACGAAACAACATAAGCAGGATAGTAGGTCGGTATTGTTTTAGCCGGCAAATGAGAGGAAATAAATAATGATTGATAAAACCGCAATAATTGATCCGTCAGCACAAATAGCTGAGGATGCTATAATAGGACCTTATGTAGTAATCGGTAAAAATGTAAAAATCGGCAGCGGTACAAGAGTAATTTCTAATGCGCATATTGAATATGCCGAAATCGGGAAAAATTGTACTATATCCCCGTTTTCTACAATCGGTTCCGAGCCGCAGGATTTGGGTTATAAGGGGGAGGAAACGAAGGTTGTTATCGGCGATGAAACCATAATTAAAGAAAATGTAACAATTCACAGAGCTGCTGCTTGTGGTGATTTTACAACAAGGATAGGTAATAAATGTTTAATTATGGTTGGTGCGCATGTTGCTCACAATTGTGTGTTGGAAGATCAGGTAATTTTGGCAAATCTCGTAACGCTCGGCGGGCATGTACATGTCGAATTCGGGGCGTTTGTTGGCGGAATGAGCGTATTCCATCAAAATATCAGAATTGGAACTATGTCAATTGTCAGTGGATTTAGTGCTTCAAGACAAGATATATTACCTTATTCAAAAGGTGAAGGCAGACCTCCGGTACCTAGAACAATTAATGTTATTGCTTTAAAACGCAGAGGAGTTGATTTGGAAACCAGAACTCATTTAAATGAAGCATTTAAGTTGCTTATTAGCGAAGATTATAATACAACTCAGGCTATAGAAAAGATTAAAGCAGAAATTCCGACAAATGAATATATTGAAAAGATGATAAGTTTTATTGAATCTTCAAAACGCGGAGTTCTTCTAAAAACTCACAAATCAGGTCATCAGTCACTGAGTAATGAAGAAGAATAGTAAAGGTAACTTTAATAATAAAATCCCTTATTCTGATGTGTAGAATAAGGGATTTTTTATTGTTTATTTATTTCTATCAGTTTTGTTATTTAGCTGTATTTAATAATCCGTATACAGCATCCCAACCGCTGATTCCTCCTCTGAGTTTGAATTTTGCTATTTTATCCGCAGTTGTTTTTTGTGCTTTTTTATAAGTCTTATCGTGTTTTTTAACGAGTTTTTTATTCGCATTTCTTGTTTCTGTTGCGCTTTGAGCATAAGTCAGGAATGTTCTGTATTCATTGCAGCCATATCCGATTTTCAATTTTGCAGGGTATACATATTCAATGTAATCATAAATATTTAAAGCTTTTTCAGCATTTGCAGGACGCCCGATTATTGTATCCCAATATGTTCCTGTTTGTTTTGTATAAACAACGATTGCTGCAAGCGGATTATAACCTGCGCCTACCATTAAATTAACCGCAACCAAATCTGCTTCTTTATCTTCTTTTGTTGTCTGATAGTTAGAAGCAAAAGTTTGAACGGTTGCAGATGTTGTGATGTTTGTATCTGTTGTTGATTGAAGTAAATTTATTACTTTATTTTTTGAACTGTGTCCGAAAATAATGTGTCCGAGTTCTCCTGCTACAACTGCCGCTACTTCATTATCATTACCCGCAAATGCAAGTTCGGCACTTGATACATTCACAACCTTTGTCGTAATAAATTCTGCGTTGTTAGGAGTATCGGAAACTACCATAAATTTTATATTTGTGGTAGGGATACCGTTTTTAGTCAATAAATTTTGACCTACTTCCTGAACCCTTGAAGCTGCATTGTATGTTGTTGCGGCACTGCAGGGTATTGCAATTGCAATTACTGCAAAAAGACTTAATAAAACCTTTTTCATAAAACTTTCTCCTTATCTGCTTGTCGACATCGTAAAGCCGACCTACCTTACTTTACTTATTTTACATCCCGGCGCCGGAACACCGATATGCTTTTTAATATACTACAATATTTTAATCCAAAGATATTTTTTGTAAAATAAAAAATTAAGGTAATTGGTAATGTATATCGTATGTTTATTTTTTGTCTTGTTTATAACCAAAATCATTTAAAATATTATCTTTTTTGCGCCAGTCTTTTTCGACTTTAACTTCAAGCCCTAAGAAAACTTTTTTTTCGGTAATTTTTTCTAAATCCTGTCTTGATTCGGTTCCGATTTTTTTAAGCAGGCTTCCTCCCTTGCCAATCAATATACCTTTTTGACTTTTTGTTTCACAATAAATCGTTGCATAAATTTTGTCTATTTCTTCTTGCTCAAAATAGTTCTCAATTTTAACTGCAACTGCGTGCGGTATTTCATCAGATGTATTTAATAAAATCTTTTCTCTGATAATTTCCTGTGCAACATCACGCATTGTTTCTTCCGTAACAACATCTTCAGGATACATAATTTCACCGTCGGGAAGTTTTTTATAAATGTTTTTGAGTAAAGTGTCAATATTCCTTCCGGTTTTAGCCGATATTCTAACAACCGGCAAATTTTCATTGAATAATGTTTTATAACTTAAAAGATTTTGTTCAATCTTCTCAGTTTTTTTAATCTTATCAACTTTGTTCATTACAATTATTACCGGTATTTTTGTTTTTAAAAGGTTTTGAACAATCCACTTATCTCCTTTCCCTGCGGGCTCAGAGCCGTCCACAAGGAACAATATTACATCGGCATCCGGAATTGCAATTTTGGCTTCATCAACCAAAAATTCGCCTAATTTATTAAGCGGTCTGTGTATTCCTGGGGTATCAATAAAAATTATTTGTCCATGCTCATTAGTCAAAATACCTTTAATTCTTTTTCTTGTTGTTTGAGCTTTGTCTGTTGCAATAACAATTTTCTGCCCCAAAATTTGATTAAGAAGGGTTGATTTCCCAACATTCGGGCGCCCAATTATTGTTACAAATCCACATTTCATGAACTTATTGTAACATAAATTTACCAAATATTAATAAAGTAGCAAATTTTTTTATTCTCGACTATTATATAAAGTATAAGTGTAGTTTTTTAAAAGTAGCGGGTAATATGATAAATAAAAGATTTATAATTACAACTGTACTGTCAGTATTTTTAATTGCAGGAAACAGCGTTTTTGCAGATTCAAGTGATTTATTGAGAATGGATGTAAAAAAAGCATCATCTGAGGATACGGTTGATGTAACCTTTTACACTACAGGCACTCCGACAAATACGGTAGTTACAAGAAAATCCGGTAATACTTATGTTGTACTTTTACCGAATGTTTCCGGCAATCAATCTGTTGTTCCGTCATTAGGCGGGGTAAAGGATTTGGTATCTAATGTCAGCGTAAAAAATATTGATGACGGTATTGGCGGCTATACAAAAGTTACATTCAATACTACAAAGCCCGTTAAAATTCAGACTGCAACCAAAAAAACCGCTCCTTTAACAAAAGCTCAGCAGGATTATAAAAATTTAATTGCTCAAAACAGCAAATTTGATCCTGATAAAAAAATGGAGAATTTCAAAAAAACAAGTACTTCAACTGCACAAACAAAAGTTGCGATGGTAAAACCGGCGGTATCAGCCCCAAAACAACCAACTGCAACTGCAAAGCCGGCAACTCCGGCAGCCAAACCTGCGGTAACAAAACCTGTACAGGTTTCAAAACATACAGCTCCTGCGCAAAAATCCGCAGCCGTATCTGCAGTTGTTTCTACAGTTAAACCGGCTAATTCTTCAAAAGCAAATATGGCAAAAACAAATACTGTTCAACAAACGGCAAAAGTTCAGGAAACAAAAACTGTAAAAAATGAAATTACACAACCTAAAACAGAGGGGAAAATTGCACAAAAAACAGAATTAAAACCCGAAACCCCAAAAGCAACTGCCAAAACTGAACTTAAAAATTCAATTGCAGAATCAAAAAATGCAAAATCAGTCAATGTAAAAAAACAACAAAAAACCAAATCAGAGAAAAAAGGATTACCTATTATTCCGATTGCGGGGGCTTTGTCTGTATTAGGATTATTCTTATTAAGTGCATTAATGAATGTAATTGTCAAAGCTGTTAAGAATAACTCGAAATTAAAAGAATATCTTGAAAATTACAATACTGAACCTCAAAAAGAAAATATCGGAAATTATCAAAAAATTGCAGACGATGATAATTTGAGCTGGCAGGAAAAATATAAATTATACTCTGAAGCAAAAAACAGCGAAGTCAATTCACAACAAGCATCTTATGTAACTGATATGGGTGGCTCAAAGGGTGTTCTTGCAGATGATGATATTGCAGCTCGTGTTTCTCGGATGGAACATGCTCTTTCACAAACTCCGTCCATGGAAAAATTAGAAACTCCGAATAAAGGGGTTCACTCCGAAGATGACGCAATAATGAATAAAATGTCCGGACTTCATCTTAAATCATTCGCAAAAAATATTAATCTTAAAGAAACAAGCAGGCATCAGCTTGTAAAAGATGAGAGTAAAGCTGTAACAGAGCCATTGAAAGAAGGTCCTCTTGTAAAACTCAAAAACAGCGGTCTTATGATGAACAGAAGAAATATTGGCGGGCATGGATTCAGTATTTCCGATTTAGTCAGAACAGGCAAAAGATTTTTACCAAAAGAAGATGCAGCCGAAGAAATGCAAGAAGTACAAGAACAATATATGGTATCTTCAATGGAAGAATATTTAGACATTTTAGATAAGGAACAATCATCTGTTTCAAATGAAAAGAATGTAACAGAAGAAATTACTAATATGATTCCGAAGCGCAGTCGTTCTCAAATGATGAGTGTGACTAATCCTATGCAGAAAATTTCTTCTCGCAAAAAGGCAAAATCATCGGATTTCAATATCTCAATTAAATCAAAGTATGACATAGATTATAATAAAAGTATCATGATGGTTGAATCTGACGGTATTTCTTCAATAATCGGCAAGATAGGCGAAAATGTATTTGTATTGAAAAAATTTGACAAAAGTATAAATAAACCGCTTCAAGTACGACTTGACTATGGCAATGTATATATTGTTCGCGCAGGGAATTTCAAATGTCTTGTAGATGTTTCGGATGAAAAAATGGGCACCTTGCTCGAAATATAAGGTCAATTGCAATATTTTAATTTAACATTTCTGATGTTTCATTGAACATTATCATATTAAAATCTGAAACGGTTAAATGCGGATTGCGTTTCATAAATTTTTTTGCGTCAAATTTGTTTTTGTATTTATCAAGTTTTTCTACGATTTTCGGATTATCTTCGTGTTCTGATTTGCGTTTATTGATATACTCATTCATCAGATACAAAACGTCATCTTCTGTCAATTCAGGTCTTTGACTGATAGAAACTTCATCCTGATCATCATCTTCGAGATATCTTCGTTCTTCATCTTCTTTTTGCTGTTGTTGTTGACGTTTGTTTTCCTGCCCTGTTGATAGTGCAGATTCTATTTTTTTATTAAAAGGGTTGCCGTTAACGAAATTGAACATAATTTATGCCTTTATATTAAAAGTACCGTTTTGAATATCGGTTTATTTTTAAATTTCTTTAATTTATCAACTAAATGCTGTAACGAAGTTTTTATTTATGAATTTATTCAGGCCGTTTTTCTTTCCGGTTCGGGGGCTCCGACAGTTTCAAGAAGGGTATCGATTACGCGTGGCATCTGGCAAATAAATGAATAATTCCCTTTAGAGATTGAACATTTTTTGCAATCACAATTCAAATAATAGCATTCAAGAGCTTGTACAGTCCAGTTTTGCGTTATAGAATCAGAAATTTCATCATTTTCAGGAGAATAGTATTCTTCTGCCATGCCTGACCAATTTTCCATATAAGATGCCCCTTTTAATTCGTACCCCAATTAAATTATTTACGATATTAAATGGGTTTTTATCCTATATTTGTATGAAATTTACCTTAAAGAATTCCAGAAATATCTTTTTACTTTATCCCACAGCGGAACAGGGAATATTTCGCGCCCTTCAACTATTGTTATATCATAATCTTCGGGCTGGGTAGCTCTTTGGTATTTTAAATCCGATTTCCCAAAAAGCATTACGTAACCGACTTTGTATCCTTCAGGGATTTCCAAATATTGGCATAATTCAGGTATGAGTTTAAGTGCAATTTCCGCAAATCCGCACCACAATGTTCCTACTCCCAAACTCTGAGCATAGAGTTCAAAGTAACTCAGTAAAATTATCGGATCAACAGGGGCACATGGCGCTGAAACGGGAACCGAAACAACAATCATGTGCGGGGCATTTCTGAATATTATATCTTTGCCGTCTATAAATTGTTGTTTAAATTTTTCAAATTTTCTTGTAACAGGTATCCATTTATTTGATAAAAATGCCTTTTTTATTGTGTTATTTGTTCTGTTTCTGAATCTGTCCATTATTTCAACATCATCAATTACGGAAACGTGCAATTTGTGGTTGTTGCAGCCTGTCGGAGAGTATTTGAGCATATCTTTGAGTTTTTGCAAGGTTGATTTATCCAAATTTTCATGTTTGTAGCTTCTAATGCTTTTACGGTGCCGGATTAAATTCAACATTTGCACGTCATTTGGCAAATTATCGTCACAAATATCCGAATCTTCAGGCTTTTTATTGCATATTGAAATTGCACCGGCAGGGCATATTGCAAGACAATGTTGACATTTCATACAATATGGTTCATTTTCTGACTTAATAAGCGGATAACCGTTTTTATCAAATTCAATAATCCCTGTTCCGCAGTCATTTGCGCACATTCCGCAATGTATGCATTTTTCTCTGTTGACCGTAAAATTTAATTCTGACATAAAGTACTCCTTGTTGAATAGCAAATTTTTTTTTTACATTTATTAATGTGTATATGGAGATTTTACCTGTTTCAAAATTAAAAGTAAATAATCGAAATAATATTGTATTTGGTTCACGAATTAATTTTGTTGATTCAAAAATGTTTGATGATTTCAGAAGGGGGGCTTATGTTGATTTTCGAAAGGAAGGTGGATTTGGTGCAAAGTCTTTAAGTCGTGCTCAGAAGTATAAAAACGAATTTGAGCAAATGATAAATCCCCAAAAAATGAATATGTCGCGAACGGATGTTATTTTATCGGATGAATTTTATACTGAAGGAGTGCGCACTTGCACAGCAGGTGGGGTAATTGATTTAAAGAGCGGGAAATGTTTGGGATTCCATTTTTATGACAGTTTAGATAATATGAAAAAGGTAGATGAAATGATAGCAAACATTTTTGATAAAATTCCCAATCCTGACGGGGCATTAATTTTGGGGGGTAAGAATTTAAAATGTTCAAATTATTCTCTTCCGATTTTTGAAAAAATTACGGAAGCTATCCTGTCAAAAATCAAGCGTGTAACGGTATTAAGGGAGCATTTGTATCCGTTTTCGGAAACTGATATGCATTATTCATTAAAAAATGACACTTGGACGATATATTCAATGTTTCGTCCGGTGACGGAGATAAAGGAGCGTTATATTTCTTCAAAATCTGATTTGCAGAATTGTTTTCGAGAAGTAAAAATAGCGGCAAGTGACAGCGTAAATTTCATCAAGCCATAAGAATAAATGTAAAATGTGTGCGATGTTTGAATAGTCATACTTCAATGCCTAATTATGATAAATTAAAAGAAATGGTGCAAGGTTTAATATGTATAGAGCTTGTATACGGTATCTTGACAATTGATATTTATAGTATAGAATAGAACTACACGAAACAACAGAGTTTTGGAGGAGTGCCAGAGCGGTTGATCGGAGCAGTCTTGAAAACTGTCGAACGTGCAAGCGTTCCGTGGGTTCGAATCCCACC
>CACXFH010000123.1 GCA_902766975.1 uncultured bacterium
ACAAAAAATCTTGCGCAAATAACAAAAACTGCTGATATTCTAATTTCAGCAGTGGGAAAAAATATTATAAAAGGGGAAATGTTAAAATCCTGTTGCGTGGTTGTTGATGTCGGAATTTTTAAAGATGAATCAGGCAAGTTGCGCGGAGACGTAGATTTTGATTCATCTTCAAAAATTGCATCATATATTTCGCCTGTTCCGGGTGGTGTCGGTCCTATGACTATTGCGTCATTAATGCTCAACACCGTGGAACTGTTTGAAAAATCATTGTAACAACTTTTTTCTAATCTTAGCTGCCTGAAGCTAAATTCAATGTACAGCTTGATTTTACATTGTTGTTTACAAGTGTTTTCAGCGAAGAAATTTCGTTTTCAATTGCAGTCATTTGGGTATCAATTGAATCTTTTTCAGAACTCAATTGTTCATCAAGCTGTTCGTAGTACAAATAAGTTGCATCTTCTGATTCGTCGTATTCGGTGTCACCTTTGTGTTCTCTTTTAATCGCAGCCATTTGCGCTGTTGCGGCTTGAACTTGATTCATAATTGATGTGTACTGTAGTTGTAAAAAGTTTTTTTGCAAGTTTAATAAACTTTTTTGACTTGCTAATGCTAAAAATGCCATAATCTCGTCTCCTTATTTTATGCTCTCTCATGTATATAAAGTATTTAACGAAATAGTAATTTCAAAATCAGTTTTTTTTGTAACATTTGTTTACAAAAGTGCTAAATCCCCAAAAAAATAAGGATAAGCGAATAACTTATCCTTATTGCAAAAAATTATATAGTATGAATGCCTACGGATTAATTACATGGCAATAGCCTGTAGCAATGGCATTTCTGTACCAAGTCCAGTTATCCTGAACAGCCTTCATAAAATATTTCCCCGTACTTATATCAATTTTTACAACCCTGACATGATGTCTTAGTGGAAGTTTCCATAAAGGATCATACATTTGTAATGTTTTTTTGTCGGTTTTTAGTTTTACACGGTCAACTTTCTTCCAAGGATTATTTTTACCCGGTTTATACAGTTCATTCATTTTGTCGGAGTATAAAACTCCGTCTTTCATGTAGAAATAATCATTGTATTCTGCAAATCCGTCTATACTTCCGTCAATAATTTTTGCATAACATTCTATTTTCGTATTATTTGGAATCGGATACTCAAACGGTTCTCCTTCGGTAAGTACTTTCACCTGATTGGCAGCCATAACTCCGTGAATTAACATAATGTTAAACACTAAAATTCCTAAAACAACTAATATCTTTTTCATATAATCTCCTTTACAAAGATTATATTATCATAAAATTAGGAAGAAATAAAAATTTTCACAAAATTTAACTAATTATTTTGCTAATAACGAAAAAAGTTTTATTAACATATATATAATTCCCCGGATTAGCTTTCGAAATTATTTGTTATGTTATAAATGTACTCCAGTATTTGTGCAAAATATTTTAAATCAGAATTTCCGTTAAGGACTAAATCAGCTTCTTTTCTGAACGGTTTTACATACTTTTCACCGGCATTTGAAATATAATTCCAGTGTTTAAGAGCATTTTCTTCATCCTGATTGCGTTCTTCTACGGCTCTTGAAATAAATCTTGAACGGCGCAATTCATTATCCGTTTCAACATAAATCTTTATATCAAAAATATCTTTAACTTCTTCATACATTGTTGCAATACCTTCAACAACGATTATTTTTTGTGATTTCACTTCAAATGCGTTAGAAACAGAAATGCCTGTTCCGTTTGGCAAGTACATCGGGGCTTTAATATCTATACCCACAGATAATGATTCTAAGTCTTCTCTTAAAATATCAAGCTGAAAACTTGACGGAGCATCAACATCATATCCGCTATCTCTGACATTATCAAAAGAACCGTATTTTTTAATCAAATCGGAGATATCGTTAAAATAATTATCTGTACTTAAAACCGTGACAGGCATGTTGAATTGTCCGATTACATTTTGAATTTCGGAACAAATAGTAGATTTGCCTGAGGCAGATTCTCCAGTTACTCCTATCAAAAGTCTTTTGGTGGGGTTATTGATAATTCGTTTTGTGAATCTTGATATAAAGTCAGTCGAAATTGCATTGATTATCGGATATTGCTGCTTTTTGTCGTACAAGAATATTTGTTTAAATTTTGTCTGAAGATAGAATGCAAGCAATTCACGACCTGATTTGGAGCTGAAATCCGGCTTAAATATTTTTTCTTTTTCAAGTTCTTGTAGAGATAGCATGTTTAATTCCAAATAAATTTAAGGATATGCAATTTATAATACACAAGAAAAAACTTTTTTGCTATCTTTTTTGAAAATTCTTAATATTTATTGAATTTATCATCTTCATCTGCCCAAACAACCATAATCTCTTTGGGTGTGTAAAACGGGTTAAACCAGTGAGTTTCTTCGGAAAAATCTATGATTGCGTCGTAATAGTGAATACGATCTGCAATTTTTTTTGTGAAATGCAGTAAATCAGTCATAATTTTCATAAATTCCATAGTAATTACATTATGAAAGTTGTTTTTTATAAAATTATCCCCCCAAAGTAGTGAAATAAAATAAAAAAATTAGCCAAAAGAACATACAACTGATGCTTTATTATGTACAAATGCTTGTACATAATACATACTATCAGAATGTATTGTTCATTTTTTCTTTTTGTCTTGAAGCAAAAAGAAAAAACGAACCAAAAAAGAAAAACTCGCAATCTATGGCAATGCCTTCGGCATCGCTCCGCCCAATCGGTGGTCGGCGTTGCAACGCCGACTCAAATGCGCTCTGGGATTTTTGTTCTGCGTACAAAAATCTATCAGGCGCCTAAGACAAATGGCGCCTATAATTATAGCTTTACGTTTGCGGGGCGTTGTTCTAGCCCCGCCAAGCGATTTTTGCCATTTGGCAAAAACTAATATTACCACGCAAGTGGTCCTGTACCGCCGCAGGCGGTATCGTGATATTGCGTATTTTCTCTTTCTTGGTTCTGTTCTTTTTCTTTTCATCGCAAGAAAAGAGAAAGAATGAACATACATATAAATATGTATTATGTATGACAGAAAGGAGAACATAATGTCCGTAAATTTTAGAGGTTCTAAAACGGAGCAGCAGCTTATTAACGCATTTGCAGGGGAATCAATGGCTCGAAACAGATATCTTATGTATGCTTCAACCGCAAAAAAAGAAGGATATGAACAGATAGCAGAGATTTTTGAAATAACGGCAAATAATGAATATGAACATGCCAAACTTTTTTACAAGCATATCGGTTATACCCCAAAAGGTCATGTAGACTCATTTTATCCGTTTGAATTCGGCTCAACCGAAGAAAATTTGTTGAGTTCAATAAACACAGAAACAGAAGAATTTACTTTGCTTTATCCGAATGCTGAAAAAATTGCGCTGGATGAAGGTTTTGACTCTGCAGCTTCAACGTTTAAACATATAATAAATTCCGAAAAACACCACGCTCAAAGATTTCAAAGACTATATGAAGAACTAAAAAACGGAACATTATTCGATAAGGATGAATCTAAAGAGTGGATTTGCAGGGAATGCGGATTTATTTATCAAGGCAATAGCGCTCCTGATTATTGTCCGAATTGTCACCATAAAAAAGCATATTTTCAGATTTTGTGCGAAAAATACTGATTTTGGAGGAGTAAATATTATTGCCCTAAAACTTGTAGTTATATTATAATAATTTTAATATGAGAGTAAAGTGGAAAATTGTAACCTTAACAGGATTTGCACTTATTTTGAGTGCCGGATACATTTGGGGAATTCCTGCCATGGTAAATTTGCCAAAACATCAAACTGAGATAGAAAGTAAAATTTTTGAAACATCCGGCTATAAAATCAATCTTGGCAAAGCAAATCTGTCTATGGGCTCATTCCCGTCTATTTGGGTTAAAAGTAATAATATATCAATTCTAAATAAAGACGGCTCTAAAGCTCTCTCAATTGATAATCCGAAATTGAAATTAAAACTTTTTCCGCTAATATTTAAAAAAGTGGAAATTGCACATGTTTTTGCCGATAAGGAAATTGCAAATTTTGTATTTACAAAAGATAAAACTTTTTTGCTCGGTGATAATCCTATAAAATTTGAGAGTAAAGACAATCCGTTCACAATTTCCAAAGTGTATCTCGATATAGGAAATTACGAGATAAACCTTGATGATGAGTTGAACAATAAAAAACTTGCAATAAAAGGTGATTATTTAAGTAATGCAAAATTTGTTTTGGATGATAAAATTCAATTTGCAACAAAAGGTAATTTTATTGTCGAGAATAATGCTACCCCTTATTTGGCAGATGTAGAACTCGATTTGCCGCTAAACAGATTTAATGATGATAAGTTAAAAATTAAAGGTAATATAAAAGATTTTGATTTATCAAGTATATCATCTTATGCTTCTGTTCTCAGCAAGGGTGTGATAAAGGAGCTAAAAGGAACGGTAAATTTTGAAGCTGATACACAGGTTACAAAGTTCGGACATAAGCTCGTTAATACGTCGTTATGGACAGAAGGGCTTGAAATTATCGGCAAAGATAAACCTTCCCAAATTATATATCACGACAAATTGACATTGAACACAAATTTTGAAACAATCGCAAGCGGTGTAAATTTCAAAAATACAACAATAAAATCTAAAGATTTTGATTTTTCGGTGAACGGAAAACTCGCATCATCAGGTAAAAAAATTCCTGTCATGGATTTGAAAATAAACGTAAAACCCGCAAAACTTCAAGATGCAGTCAAAATATTGCCCTGGTTTAGGAATTTGCCGCCGGAAATGGACTTTTATAAATTTAAAGAAACCACCTTGTGGGGAACGGGAGAAGGGAATTTGCATTTTGTCGGAAACGGTAGCATGCCTGATGTTTTTGGTAAAGTGAAACTTCGTAAAATGCATCTTGTCAGAAAAGATTTATTATGTCCTGAAGGCGGAAGCGCTGATTTAGATTTTGTCGGACAAATAATGAAGGTAAATGTTTTTGTACCGATAACCCAAAAAGAATCCGTAACTGTCAAAGGCTTTGCAAAAATCGATGGTTCAAAATATTCTGAACTTGATATTAAAAGTGAAGGTTCGGTCAGTCTGGCAACTGCCCAAACTGTTCTTATGCCTCTGCATCAAATGTTAAAATTTAAACTCGGACCGGTTCCTGTTATGAAGGCAAACGGCTTTGGCTCAATTCATGTACGCTCCGCAGGTACAAAAGTTGATCCGCATTTGTTTGGGAAAATGAATTTTTGGAGTGCAAATGCGTCATTTAATCAAATTAAGAATCTCGAGTTGAAGAATGCATCCGGTGAAATTATTTTTGGAGACAGAAATGTATCCTTCAGAACAACAAGCGGTACTATTAACGGCAGAAAAACTGATATTTACGGGAAATGCAATGTTTTTGGAGATATGAATGTTTTTGCCGAAACCAAAGGTCAAAATATTCCTGATATGATAAAGGTTGTTAATTCATCAAAGGATTTGGGCGAAATTCAAAGGGTTGTAAAACCGTTTAATAACCCCGAAGGGCTCGGGGATTTATATCTGAATATTTATGGTAAAGTTCAAGATGATATAACTCAGCTGAAATTCAATGAAGATTTATTTGCCAGAGGGAAAATTACTTTTCATAATGCTTCGACAACTCTTGAATCAACATATATCCCGTTTAAAAATATTAATGGAATAGTAAATTTTGATAAGAAAAATGCAAATTATGATATAACCGGAACTCTAAATGATTCAAAAATTCACATAAAAGGTACAGCACAGGATATGAATATGAATCTTGTTGCAACCTCAGACAAATTCAAACTTATTAATCTTTGGGAAGCTATGAAACCTGATATGTTTGTACCGTTCAAAAAAGAATTAGGCGAATTGGAAGTTTCATTTACGGGAAAATATAAAGGGGTGGCAGATGCAGCAAAACTTGATTATAACAAAATTATTGTTGACGGTAAAATTCTTCCCAATATGCACTCAACCAATACAATCAAAACTTCAGGCGGAAACTTTACTGTAAGAAATTCCATATTAAATGCAAAAAGTTTGAAAGGGACATTCAGCGGAAATCCGTATTCTTTGTCTTTTACCGGAACGAATATTTATAAAACAATGCAAATAAAGGATGCAGTATTTAATTTTGATAATTTTAATATTGCCTCATTAAATGACATCAAAAATAAACTTGAATTACCTGAAAAATATCGAAAACAGATTGATGATATAACCGATATTCAAGGTCGAATTGATATTAGCGGAACAATCAAAAACGGCGGAATATACTCAAATACCGATTTAAAAAATATCAGATTTACCTATGAACCTTTTGATGCCCCGATAAATATTCTCTCAGGTAAAGCAAATGTACGAGGAACTACACTCTATCTTGATAAAGTAAATGCAAGACTCAGTTCAATGCCATTGTTTATAAACGGCACAGTTACCAATATTTTAAAAAGTCCGTATGCAAATATATATGCAGCAGGCAAATTTAATCAGGAATTCTTTGATGATTTTATAAACGGAATATCTGTATACCCAGTAAAACTCAAAGGGGATGCAAACTTTAATACAAGATTAACCGGCACGGTTGATAATATTCGTGCAAATACTACATTGAATGTCAAAGAGAATTCATCAATTTATTATATGGGTGCGACTCTTTCAGGGGCTCCTTCAGGTTCTACAGATAGTGAAGGAATTGCAACAAACCCTGTTACAATAAAGGCTGACACTGTGATTAGTCCGGATAAAATTAAAATTAATTCATTTGATTATTTACAAACAATTACCTCACAGAATAAAAAAACTTCTCAACAAAAACAATTATCAATGAGCGGAACTGTTTCACTCTTAAAAAATAATATACTGAAATTTAATAATTTAAGGATTAAAACATTTCAACCGACAGATGCAAAAATTTTCAATATAATTTTGAAAAAACCGACTATCAAGCAGGGGATATTTATGACGGATATGGTTCTCAATGGGACTTCACTTGCGCCTTACGGAATCGGAACTCTCAGCATCTCAAGTATTGATATTCCGCTTTGGGATTCAACGATAAGAGATATCGACATTGATATGAAAAAAGACTATATATATCTCAATTCTAAAGGTGTTATTTTGACAAACGATATAAGCGTTCTGGCAAAAATTTTAAACAAAACAACTCCGCCATATATTATTGAGGATTTTGAAGTCAAAACGGACGGTCTTGACCTTAATACAATCGCAAACAGACTCAATGATTACGATACGGATAAACTAAAGAATAAAGCGGAAACGGTAGACTCAACGGCTATTTCCCCCGAACAAATAATTATTAAAAACGGTCACATAAATGCCGATAAAATTTTGATTAAAAAAGCCCAAGCAACGGATTTTAATGCAAAAGTAACTCTTGGGGAAGACCATATATTACACATTGATAACTATACATTCAATATTGCTAATGGTAAAGTTGACGGAAATATTACAACGGATGTAGCCGCAATGCAATCAGATGCAACAATAAACATAAAAGATGCGGATGCCGAAATTATCGGGGAAGACCTTTTTGATATGCCGGGGCAAATGTATGGACTTGTAAACGGGGATTTGCATGTCACATGTACAGGTTTAAATAATGTTGATTGTCTCCAAACACTTAGCGGCAGCGGAAAGTTTAAGGTGAAAGACGGAAGAATGCCAAAACTCGGTTCTTTGGAATATCTTTTAAAAGCAGCGAATTTAATTACCGGCGGGGTTATGAGAATATCTGTTAACGGAATTATTGATTTGATTACTCCGTTAAAAACAGGTAATTTTTCCCAAATCAGCGGGGATGCCAAAATTGAAAATGGGGTTATTGATGATATAAACGTATACTCCGAAGGAAAAGAACTCAACATGTATATGACCGGCAGCTATGATTTATCAACCCTTGTTGCTGATATGGAAGTTTATGGCAGTTTGTCAAAGAATTTTTCAACGCTGCTCGGGGTAATCGGAAATGCGTCACTTAACAGACTTTTAAACAGAATTCCGGGGATTAATATCGATGATATAAATCCCGAATCAACCAGTGATATACATAAAATACCAAACTTTAATAAAGAAAATGCCGTACGTGTTTTTAAAGCTGAAATATTTGGGGATATTAATGGCAGTAACTACGTTAAGAGTTTTAAATGGATAAAGCATTAGCTCATTTTATTGCTAATCAATTTTAAAAATTAAATATCTAAACCCGTAAACATTTCAAGGGATGTTACTGTTTTTAATGCGGGGAATTTTTCTATATCGTTTAGTTTTATAAAATCAATAGCCTCGTTTCTTGCAAGTTCAAGAATTTTTGCGTCCCGAACAATATCGGAAATAATTAAATCAGGCAAACCGCTTTGTCTTGTTCCCAAAAATTCTCCCGGTCCCCTGAGTTGTAAGTCCTTTTCAGCAATAACGAATCCGTCATTTGTTTGTGTCATAATGCCTAATCGATCCATCGTTTCCGGTTTTCTTGATGAAGTTATCAAAATGCAATATGACTGCAAATCGCTTCTGCCTACTCGTCCTCTTAACTGATGAAGTTGTGAAAGCCCGAAGCGTTCAGCATTTTCAATTACCATAACCGTTGCATTTGCTACATCAACTCCGACTTCAACAACTGTTGTGGATACCAAAATATCATATTTACCTTCTTTAAAATCGTTCATTACGGAGTCTTTTTCGTCGGGTTTTAGTTTGCCGTGTAAGAGTCCGATTTTGTAGTCTGCAAAAGTAGTTTCCTGCAATTTTTTAGCTTCTTCTGTTGCGGCTTTTGCAGATAAAGTTTCACTTTCATCAATAAGAGGATAAACAATATATGCTTGTCTGCCTTGGTCAATCTGTTCTTTTACAAGTTCCCAAACTCTTTTGTGCGAGCTTGAAAGATAAGTCAGAACAGGTTTTCTGCCTTTGGGTAATTCATCAATAATTGTTAAATCCAAATCACCGTGGACAGTAAGAGCAAGAGTTCTTGGAATTGGAGTCGCTGTCATAGTGAGCATTTGCGGGTTTTGCGATTTTTTCTTTAATATATTTCTTTGTCGGACGCCAAATCTGTGTTGTTCATCCACCACAATGGCTCCTAAGTTATGAAAATCTATGTTATCCTGAATAAGTGCATGTGTTCCGACCGCAATATTTATTTGTCCGTTTCGCAGTGAAGTTTCAAATTCGCTGCGGACTTTTTTGCCTTGTGAGCCCATAAATAATCCTACACTCAAACCAAGTGGAGTGAGCCATCCAACAAGATTATTATAATGTTGTTGGGCAAGAATTTCAGTAGGAGCCATAAATGCACCTTGATATCCGTTTTCAACAGCTGCAAGAAGCATAATTGTTGCAACTACGGTTTTCCCGCTGCCGACATCTCCCTGCAATAACCGTTGCATTGGAGTATCGGAATTCATATCATTTAAAATTTCATTAATTGCTCGTTTCTGAGAGGAGGTCAGTTCAAACGGAAGGCTTTTAATAAACTTTTGTACAAGTCCGTCAGGATGTACACTTAGTGAGTAGCAAGGGGTATTTTTTGCCGTGGACTCCCTCAAGCGTATAAGTTTTAGCTGTATTAAAAATAATTCTTCAAATATAAGGGAAAATCTTGCCTGCTCTAATAGCTCCATTGAATCAGGAAAATGTACTTGTTTTACGGCATCTTTTTTATCCAAAATTCCGTATTTTTGTCGGATAAAATCAGGCAGAATATTTACAATATGTTCTTTATACATTTCAACAGCATTAAAAATTGCTTTGCGCAGGATTTTTATATTTAATCCTTCACAAACAGTATAAACAGGCACGATTCTCGCAATATTTAAATTTGAATCTTTATTATCCAAAAAATCGCCGTTCATTATGGAATACGTTGGTTTATCCATAGTTAAACCGAAAGTATAATTATCTCTTTTTACCGTTCCTGAAACCATAATTCCTGCATTTTGAGGAAATTGCGCCTTCATTCTTTGAAGGGTATATCTGTTACCTTTTGCATTAAAAAAGCAAAGCTCAAATTTCCCGCTCTCATCTCCGATTGTAACTCTTGTTATTGATAGATTATTGTGTGTATTATACGTTGAAACGGATTTTATATACCCAAAAACTGTTGTAGTTTGACCTTCTTTAAGATTTTTGATAAGTGTTCTTGTGGAATAATCTACATGCTTTTTAGGAAAATACATCATCAAATCTTGCGCTGTATAAATTCCCAGCTTATTAAATTTATATGCAACCTTTGGACCGACTCCTTTTATGTACATCACATCAACTTCGGACGGGTGTTTTTGACTTTGTATGGTACGCTCATTTTCATCTTTTTGTTCTTGTTTTTGTTTTTTCAGTTCGAGTTTTATAATTTTTACAAGCTGTTCAATTGATTTTCGCCTTTCGGGAACTCCGGCGTACGGGTATACGTCAAATGCTTCATACAATACTTCCCAGCGGGGGTTATTTTTATCTTTTTTTAATTCCTTTTTTATCTCGGCACGAATGAATTGAGAAAATGTTTTTTCTCTGCCGTGAATGTCAATATATCTGTACTCTGCTTCAATGTCAAGAGCCTGTTTTACTTTATCCAAATTATCAAGCATACTGAAATTTTATCATGAAATTGTCTCAGTTGATATTTAAAAATGATGCTTCAGCTTTTCCCATATCTATCATGCCGATTGCTTCTTCTGTATCATTGGAATATATATAATCATCTGTTGTAAAACCAAAAACTTCGATAAGCCTTTCAATTAAATTAAATTCATTTTTGGGAGTAAAAACATAGAATTTGTTTACGTTTTTCATGTATAGTGCGAATTTGTGGTGTGTGTTTTCTATATCTGAGAGCATTTTAGTTTTTTGCGCAGTTTTATTTAAACCGTCAAATGTGTAGTCTGTCAATTCACAGTATTCCTTTACGGTTTCGAGTAATCTGTAAGGTTCAATCCATTTAGTTATAATAAAATTATTCATTATGCTATTTCTTCATAAGCCTGAGGATTATTTAACAGGTCATAATTAATTTCATTTTCATTATCTGCAATTGTAGCGGCTACTACTGCGTCAGATACTACATTTAATGTCGTTCTAAGCATATCGGTCAGTCTTTCAATCGTAAACAGGAATGCAAAACCTGCAACCAGTTGTTCCGGTGTCAAGCCTAAACCGTTTAATATCAGTGCTATAGTAATCAATCCGCCTCCGGGAATTCCTGCGCAGGTGCTTGATGCAACAATTGCTAAAAGTGCGATTGCGATAACCATATACGGAGTCAAGTGAATTTGATATGCCTGTGCAAGAAATATAACGGCAACCGTTTGCAGCAAGGCTGTTCCGTCAAAGTTTAGAGTTGCTCCAAGCGGTAATACAAAGCTTGAAATCTTATGTGAAATTCCGCGTTTTTCACAGCATGCAATAGTTAACGGTAATGTCGCAGATGAACTTGCCGTCCCGAATGCAACCATTGTAGCTTCCGCTATTGCAGAGAAAAGCATTGGAGCGGACACTTTTGAAAAGCATCTTAAAAATACAGGGTAAACCATAAACATTTGTATTGCAAAACCTGCCAAAAGAACTAACAGATATGTTGAAATCGGTCCGAAAATATTTATGCCGAAACTTGCAATAGCACTTGCTGTTAGTGCAAATACACCGGGAGCCGCAAACCACATTATCCAATCCGTAACCTTCATTGTTGCTGCAAATACTGATTCAAAGAATGATACTATAGGTCTGTTTATATCTCCGACTTTTGCAAGGGCAAGTGCGAACAAAACTACAAATAAAATGATTGATACCATATTCCCGTGAGCAAATGCTGCAATGGGATTATTTGGTATGAAACCTAAAAACATATCTAAAATTTTGCCCTGTTGCTGTTGCATTGCATTGGCAACATGTGTTTGTACATCGGTTGCAATATTTTTGGCAATATAGTGTGCAGCGCCTGCTCCGGGTTTGAAAATTAATGCTAATACGCTGCCTATTGTTACGGCAATTGTTGTCAAAATGCCGTAATATATTATCATTTTAGAGCCGAACTTGCTCAATTGTTTGTTATCCCCGACGCTTGTAATTCCGATAATAATGGCTGAAACGACAAGAGGGATTACAACCATTTGAATCAGTCTGATAAACATTTGTCCGACAAAAGTCAAAAAGTTCAGTACTGCAGAACTTACGCTGCCGGAGTGAGAATAAAGGAATATTCCGACAAATACGCCGGCAATAATGCCGAAAAATATATGCCAATTTCTCTTAATCCCAAGACCTAACGCAATAAGAATCTGCATGTGGAGTTTCATATATAAATCCTCTCTTATAAAAATTTTAGTATAACTCAGTTATTATACAACTTTCGGTTAAAAATTTCAATTAATATTTACTAAAATGGTACAAACGGTTGGAATTTTGTCAAAAAAAAGCTATGTACATGAGGTGCATAGCTGTTGATTAGGGATATGTGTATCTTAGTCTCTAAGGAGTATATTGTAATGTTAGCATTTTATTTTTATTTGAAATCATACAAACTGATGAGATTTTAAAATTTTGCCTAAAATTTATGAATTTGCTATAATGATGTTGAGAAACGGAGAAAGTACATGAAAAAGATAATGGCATTGTTTTTGGCGACTCTAATCGGTACAAGTGCGGTTTTTGCTGCCGAATATACAAAGTTCTCAAGAAAATTTATTCGGCATATAAAAGATTGTGATGCCTACGAGGAAACCATAACCTCGGAATTTGAAGATGAAACTTTTAAGACAACACGAAAAATTCATGGTTGGAAAAACGGTTTTTGCCGTTACAGTGAAACTATTACTTCTGCAAGAGGTGCATATAAGTTGGATTGTGGATTTACTGAAGTTCAATTGGATGATTTGTATGAGGCTATGAAAGATCGCTCTAAAAAAGCTGATAAATATACTTTAGATATTTACACCGAAATAAAAAATCCCAAAACAGGTCAAACTGAATATATAAAGGACGGAACAACAGAAATAAAAGGAAATAAAGCATACGTAATTTGGGCAAAATATCAAAATAATCCGTTTTTCTGTAAACCTTCCGATATTTCAGGGATTAAAACAAAAAATGCGGATAAGTAGGAAGCAGAGCAGCAGACCAATCTCTCTTTAATATATCCTGCTTTTAAAGGTCAAAGAATAACTTATTTGTGCCTCAAACATGGCTAAGATGTTTGTTTTCCCCTTGTTTTTGGCAAAACTTTTATTTAGAAAATATCCAAGTCCCTTTAGAGGATGTTGTTATGACTGTTTTTTTGTTTTGAGCTTTTTGATGTTGGATTTGCGGGTTGCTTTTGTAGTTTGTGAGATATTTTTGGAGTTGTCTTTTTTCTTCCTTTGAAACTTTTTTTTTTGCGCAATTTTTATATTTTTGAGAGCATCAGCATTAAATGCGCTTGCCATAAGTGTAGTTGTATAAACAGGTGTGGTATGAGCATAATCAAATAATATTATACCGTTTGCGTTCATTTTTCTCGTTTCGAAAATTTGTCTTATTAAGTCTTCGCTTGCACCACCCATAAATGTTACAAAAAGACCTGCATATAGTTCCGTATCCGGCGATTTTGCATTCATTACATCGTTCATCATTGAAGCCAGCATCTTTGAATCATAAGTCAGGAATAACGGCGTAAATCCGTCAATATAACCGTTAAATGACCAGCTTCTCCAATCTTGCTGCTTTGTTGACAGGGCGGAGGCTATATCAGGGAAAATGACGGTACTGATGTATGTTTTGTTATCTTTACACAATTCTCCGACTTTGCGTACAAAATCAGTTATAATATTTCTCCTGTATACATTCCAATCGTACCATTGAGCATCTGCAATGGTTAATTCTGCGGGATCTTTACCGTATTTTGTGCGAAAATCTTCTCTTGCATATTCACTAAAACCCCATGCAGCCATATCATTTCTGGGATTAGAATTAGGGTATCTTATATAATCAAGATTTATTCCGTCAGGGTGATATTCTGTAATAATTTCGGATAGCAGTTCAAGTAAAAATTCCTGAACATTTGGATTTGCAGGGTCTAAAAAATATCCGTTATGCTCTGAAACAGACATAGTGGCACCTTGGCAATCCGCGCATTTTTTTGTTTTGTTGCCCCATTCGGGGTGCTGTGCTAAAATACTGGTTGAATTCATGTTAGGATTTTGATTCCCGACATAAAAAGATTGAAACCATGTATGTACTTTTATTCCACGCTTATGTGCTTCATCGACCCACAATTTCAAAGGATCAATCCCTTCAAATAATTCGTTTTGAACTGTGAAACCGTATTTATTCATAGTTTTACTCGGAAAGATTGTTTTTCCGTGATAGTAGGTTTCTAAAAATACGCTATTAAACCCGTTGTCTTTAAGTTTATCAAGGGTTGCAACTATTTGTTCCTTTGTTGTTTCTGTAGGACGAACCCAAACTCCTTTAAGTTCGTTGGGGATATATGGCAAAGAAGTTTTTATAGCCATATTACCTTCATTTATGGCATCTTGAGAATATTGTTTCAAAGCCGGCAGATTATTTTTGGAATTTTGCGCCAACTGCAAATATTGCTGCGCTTTTTTAATATGTTCCTGAGCTAAAACAGAGTTATAATTATTGTTACTTTGGTTGTAATAATTTATAATTGATAATGCCTCATCTATTTTAGTTCTGGCATCATAGGTATAGCTGTCAGAGGTCGTATAAACGGTTATTGTTCTGCCTACGGTATCAACATAAACTTTTGACCCGACAGAAATATTTTGACTAATCCAAGTTTTTGCGCTTCCGTGACCGCTTATTACAATACCGTCCTTAGGTATAACAGAATCCGCACCTGAAAGTGATGTTACAATGTTCTCGGTGACTATCGCCTCGGTTCCAAATTCGTTTGTTCCCGTATGTTCTCCGTAATCGGCAGTATATATTACAAGTTTGTTTGTACCTCTGCCTCCCGGATAGTAACTTGTTGTTGATACCGGATCTATAAGATCCACTTTGCGTGTTATTTGTTTAAATATTACATCGCCGGGGTCAATACTTAGGGGGGTAAAAGCTTTTAAAACAGGTTGTTGGACTTCTTCATCCGCATAAAATTGCATATTCTCGGCAGAGTAAAACATATCATTAACATCATCTGCAAATGCAGGTGTTAATGTTAATGACAATGCTAATAATAATGTAAATATCCTGTTTTTACTCATTTAATTACGTATTTTCCTCCGATAATAGCCTGATTTTTCATATTCTTTTACTGCCGTTTTATTAATTTTGCCTTTAAGTTCTTTGTCTTTCGGATTTAGTTCCAATCCGGCATTGTAATAAAAGTTTGCTCTTTTTACATCAGCAAATCTTTCATATATCTGTCCTATTTTTTTGAATGTCTGAACATCTGCTGTTCTGCCGTATAGCAGCGAATTTTGATAATATTCTAATGCCTTTTGATATTGTTTTCTTGAATTATAGAATTCTGCCAAATAATAATTCGCATCCGCATTTTTATTATCCAAATTTAGTGCCCTGTTAAAATATGCTTTTGCGTATTTGTCATTCCCCTGTAAATCATAAATTCTTCCGAGTTGTATGCACGGATAAGAATCGGATTTGTCAGTATTTGATAAAATGTAGTATTGTGCTGCAGCTTTTTCTAAATTTTCCGCTTTTTCCTGTTCTGATTTCGCGCTCAAAGCTGATTTAAAGAACTTATCTGCTACTGTTTTAACGGTTGCCTCATCGAACTTTGAATAATTGAGGTTATATTCCCGACTATCAATTTTACTCGCAAAAACACAAACGCTACAATTATTTAATATAATTAGAAGTGCGCTGATTATTGCAATTATGCATATTTTATAAGTCTGTTGCTCTCGGTTCCGGATTGTTATCATGATGATAGAAAGAATAATCGTCTATAGCAGGGTCAAAATATGCGTGGAACTTATGCCACCATCTGACAGGAGCTTTAGAATTTTTAATTTTTAATTCTTCGCTGCTGTAGTATTCCTCTCCCAATGCTCTTGATCTGCTGACATTTACTGTATCATATACTTGTTTTGAATATCCGTTGTTTTGCAGATATTCCTGTGACATCGTTCTGTCCACGGATATTGCGGCATTAGCCTGAATTCCAATAGATAAAACAACTGCAGCAATTAGTAATTTTGTTTTCATAGGCACCTCTTTATGTCTATTATAACGTTTTTTTGTGTGTTGTACAACTATATTATAAATTGTTTACAATATTTTGGCATAGATTATTTGTAGGATTAATTTATGCTAGAATAATTCTATGGATTTGACTGTAAAAAAAGATTTCAAGTGCCTTAACGGTGAAATTTTTATTCCGCCTGATAAATCGCTTTCGCACAGGGCGATAATATTATCATCAATTGCAAAAGGCAGATCGGTAATTAAAAATTTTTCCAAGGGTAAAGATCCGTTTTCTTCGTTAATTGTTTGTAAAAACTTAGGAGTAAATATTGAAGAAAAAGACGGCTTCTTGTTTGTAACATCAAACGGAATATTATCCAAACCGTTGTGTTATTTGGATTGTGGGAATTCAGGAACTACAATGCGTCTTATGGCAGGAATTTTGGCAGGGCAAAATTTTAATTCCACTTTGATTGGGGATGAAAGTCTTTCAAAACGCCCGATGAAAAGGATAATAGAGCCGTTATCATTAATGGGTGCAAAAGTCGGTTCAGATAATTTGCATGCTCCGTTAAATATTTTGGGAACGGAATTGCATGGCATTGATTATGAATCAAAAATTGCTTCGGCTCAGGTAAAATCCTGTGTTCTGCTTGCAGGCATGTTTGCTGAAGGAACTACAACATTCAAAGAAATTTGTCCTTCAAGAAATCATACGGAAATTATGCTTAAAAATATGGGCGCAAATATTTCTTGTAAAAATAATGTTACAACAATTGAAAAATCGGAATTAAAACCATTAGAGATTGATATTTGCGGTGATATTTCTTCTGCTGCGTATTTTATTGTGGCGGCGCTTGTTGTGCCTTATTCAAAGATAATTATAAAAAATATCGGTCTGAATTCTACCCGTTGCGGGATTATAAAAATTGTAAAACAAATGGGCGGGAATATTGAAATATTAGAGCGAAAAGATGTATGCGGCGAAATTGTAGGAGATATAAAAGTTGAATATTCCGAGAATATGAAAGGAATTGAAATAAGCGGGGAAATAATTCCGACGCTGATTGATGAAATTCCTGTTATTTCTGTGTTGGCGACTCAATGTGACGGGCAAACTACTATAAAAGGCGCATCTGATTTAAGAAATAAGGAGTCTGACAGGATAACAACAACCGTATCAGAATTAAAAAAACTGGGAGCAAATATTGAGGAAACATCTGACGGAATTATTATAAGCGGTAAGACAAAATTAAATGGTGCTGTCAAAGTCGAGTCGTACAAAGACCATCGCCTTGCAATGAGTTTGTATATCGCAGGTCTTGTATGTAAAAAGGAAATTCTGATAAAAGATTTTGAATGGGTGAATATATCTTTCCCTGAATTTGTTGAATTGTTTGAAAAGTTGAAATAATTGAATTTCAATAAAATTCCGTTACAAAATGTGAAACCAAAAAGCCCATGCTATTTACGGCAACTACCAAGTCGCAATATGTGCGCCGTTTAGGAAATAGTTGCCGGATTTGGGTTGGTATCACTCAGTATGGCAGGTTTTTGAATTCGTTTCTGCGCTAATTGTTTATTGCTGCAAAACCTTATTTTAATTCTCTGTCAATTGCGGCAAGTACTTTTTCAACCGTTGCTTCTTTAATTACTTCATCATTAACTTTTACGTAAGGAGCTTTAGAAAATTCCCAATCAATTGAGCACAAACCCAAACATGGTGAACCAGACACATCAACGTCTTCACCGTATTTTTTCGGTACAAGTTCAATCAATTCCTGCAAATTAGATGAACCCATTACAAAACAGGTAGTTCCCAAACACACTTTAACATTAACTTTAGCCATTTTTTTGCTCCTACATATACTGTACACTAACTTTTTTATAATATTTATCTTGTAAAACTGTTTTCATCTTTTTGATGATATTTTTACGAATTTCAATTTCAATCGGCAGATTTGGATTGTAATGAGCCTGATTGAGTTTTGCCCCGACCATAAAGTATATACAATCGCTATCTAACAAGAATTTTACCAACTTCCCTGCCGCATTGTCAATATCCCATTCCCCGTTTTCCAAATATTCAAGAGTCTGAGTCAAGGTCAAAATCCCTTCGGTAACTAAATCCACTCCTTCCATATATGAGCAGGAAGGAAGTTTTCCGATACTTATTGTGGTGTCCATCGTAATGGGGATATTTAGTTCTCTTGAAATTAAATTTGCTGTTGTTCCGCCTGCAATTGCCTTTTTCCCTTTAAAATCAATAAATGTTTGCGCATACTGAGCATCATTTTTTTGATTAAACGGAGGTCCCGTAAATACAAGTGATTTTCTGGGCTCTCTGCAGTATAAAACAAGTGCTGACATATCATCTTTTGGGTTTCTGTCGGTTTCAATGTTTCTTGCCTGTTTTACAAGGTATGATGATAATTCGGAACTGGAAATCTCGGGGTCTTGCTTTAATTTTTCAAGTACCAAATCTATAAGACCGCTTCTGCGCAAACCCAGTTTTAATTTTTCATTTCCCAAACCGCATTGCGTAATGCCGTCCGAACAAAATATCAATCGGTCGCCCAATTCAAGTTTAATTTTATAACTTTTCATACAACGATTTTTGTGATTTTTTGAAGGGATGGATTCATAAGACGGTTTCATAACCTCACCATCTCTTATCCAAATGAAATCAGGATTCCCTTCTTCCACAATTTTTGCATGACCTTCATCGTTAATATCAATTATTGAAAATGTTGAATAGCTGATTTTTCTGACCTGACATACAGGTAGCGAATTCATAACAATTTCGGCAGCATCTTTAATGGGGATTTGGTCGCCTTCAACAAATCTTAAAAGCATGGTCGCTGTCATGCAGGACAATATATTTGCCTTTATTCCTGAGCCCAAACCGTCTGATAAAACCGCAATAAGTCTTGCCTCGTCAGGATATCTTTTTGAAACAAAGTAATCTCCGAAGGCATTTTGATTATATTTTTTAATTTGGTGACAATCAATATCAATAAACATTATTTTTCACCTTCGGATTTATCATCATAATCATTCGCAATAGAATTTAACAGAGTTTCGGTTTCTACCATGTGTTCACCCAAAAGGCAGGCAATTTCCTGAACGATAGAGATATTTTTTGAAATTACTTCTCTTGCTTTTTCCGAAATTTTTTCTCTTGTTGTTTCTGATTGAGTTACATCTGTGATAACTGCACCGACAATTTCGTTTTCTTCAATTGTAAATGCGCTTATGTCATATAATCTGTCTTTTACCGCATAATGTTCTTTGTGTAAGTCTTTACCGGTTTTAAGAGTTGTGGCAAAGATATCGGCAAAATCTACAATTCTGTCAATTGAAGCCCCTGTCATTCCGTCAGGTCTTGCTTTGAATATTTCATACATTTCTCCTGCAAACATTTTCATAAAGCTGTCGTTTGCTTCCAGAATGTGCATGTTGTTATCAACCATTACAATTGCTGAAGGCATACATCTAAGCATTGCAGCGGCTTTTCTCATAGCAATTTTTCTCATATAAGACACGCACATAGAGGTTTCTGCAACCCCGTCTAAAAGCGCAACAGCAAGCTCCCTGCATGAAGAATACCCGCATCCCCCGCAATTGAGTTCATCTTCTTCTGAATGCTTACCTATTCTTTTAAGTGCAGATTGTATTTCTTCAAGTGTATATTTAGAATGTTTTACTTCTTTAGGATTATAATTGCACTCAACTACCGTCGTTGCTTTTTGAGGAATTTCATCTCTGACTTTTACTTTAAACATAACATCGGAAATGGAACTTATGCTTGCTTTGTTTGATGCAATACAAGGTCCTGTTATGCATCCTGATTCACAGGCTAAAGCTTCCACAAATACAGGCATTGCAAGCTTTTCGGGATCCAGATTCTCCAAAGCTTTTTCAAATGCCCCGATTGTACATATTTCCATCAATTGAACTTCCGGTTTAATTCCGACTTTGCGAATGGTTTCATTCATCCCCCCGTTAATAGGATAAAGAGTTCCTTCGTGTGCACTGTATGGTACAAATTCATAGTCATTTTCTTTTTTAATTTCGGAAATATCCCCTATTTCATCCGCAATCCAATATTTCAATTCTTCAAAAGTGATAGAAACATCAATTAATCCGTCGTCCTCATCTGCTTCATTTTTTTTCCCGATACAAGGACCGATAAATACAACTGCAATATCATTTCCGTAAGTATTTTTAAGCATTCTTGCATGAGTTTTTGCAGGGGAGCCTATAGGAGTGATGTATTTTGCAAATTCCGGTTTATAAAGTCTTATGTAATCAACGATAACAGGACAAGCGCTTGAAATTAACAAACCTTTATCCATATTATTTAAAACTTCCGCATCATGAATTGATACTTCTTGAGCTCCTAAAGCGGTTTCGGAAACATCTTTAAATCCGAGTTTTTTAAGGACTGCAATCATTTTTTTTGCGGAATTTTCAAAAACCGAACGCCATGAAGGTGCAAGTGAAACATAAACATCCTTTTTGGCGATGAACAGATTTTTTACTTTTTCCAAATCAGTTCTGACGCATTTTGCATTTGTCGGGCATACTTGTACGCAATGTCCGCAGGAAATGCATTTTTCCGCAATGACTGATGCGTGATCGTTTTCTATTTTAATAGCCTTAACAGGACAATGTCTTACGCATTTATAGCAGTCTTTGCATTCATTAGTCAATGTATAGACAGGATGCTGTGTTTGTGTAGCCATGATTCTTAACCCCTAACTGTATATTATCTGAAAATTTACAACCCCGATATGATAAATTTTCAATATATTTATTTTATATTCTCAAGAATTTTTTGCAATTTTTCTTCATCAACTTCGTCGTAATTTATGCCGTTCACAAAAATATGCGGTCCGTTCTCGCATTTGTTTTGACAATGTGCGCCAACTAAATCTAAATCCGCTTCAAGATGGTTTTCGTTTATATAATTCTCAATATATTCAAGATTATTCATATTCCCTCTTGCGAAACAAGAACTTCCCATACATACTTTTATTTCGTGTTTCATATTTCCCTCATTTTTTTAAAGTAAATTAATCATATTTTATTATGGTAAAAATTATAAGGCAAGAAATGTTTTGCAGGTTTGGTAAATAAATGTAACATCCTTGACCGTTATGTTTGTTTTTGTTTGACAGAGCGCATGCTTTAATATTATAATTTACAAATATTACAACAAATAAGATGGGTATTTATGAATTCAAATAAAGGGTATATGTGTTATATGAGTGGTCTCTTATGTAAATTTTTTGCCGTGCTAAAAAATAATTTTGCTGCGGTACGAAAAGGTTTTACATTAACGGAATTGTTGATTGGGCTGGCTGTAGTTGCGGTTCTTGCAATTTTAATTGTTCCTGTTGTAACCACAAGAGCGCAGAATAAATCTTTTGCAGTCTCTTACGAAACTGAAGTCAAACAAATGCTGCATTCACTGGAGGGTTTACCGGTAAATGAAAACAAAGATGATATTTCCCGTACCATGATGTATGCCGAAACTGATACGGGCAGTTATCAAAATACTTCAGGGGCTTATATCAATAAATATATGAAGGTGAGTAAATATTGCGGGGATAATCCGGGGGATTGTTTTGGGACAAAATATTATCAATATAAAAATAATGACAGAACAGAGTTTAATCTGAAAGATGTAAAAGGTGCTTGTGCTTTATTGAAAAACGGTTCAAGTATCTGTTTGAAACCTCAGGTAAAAAATGCTAACGGAAAAGAAGAAATCACAGGCTGGATAGATATAAACGGTCCGAAGGGTCCGAATATTTACGGCAGAGATTTAAGAACTTTTACGATTAACTTAAAACAGCATGCTGCATTTACTGAAGAAGCTCCGGGCGAAGTCATTATTACTGATGCTCCGGCGCCTTGTGAAGGCGAACAGTGTAAAGATAAAGATTTGGATCCCTGCACATTATTTCCTAAGGGGAGAGAATGTTGTACAAAAGAGGGTTATGCGGTTAAAGATGTAAATGATTTGTGTTGCCGATGGTATACTACTGCTTCTTCAAATCCGAATTATTTGATATGTAACCCGTGGGCGGCTCAGCAAGAAACACCCGATATTGATAAATGTATAAATCATACAATAACAGGTCCTTCAGATGATTGCTGCGTTGTTCTTGAAGCAAATGGCAAACATGACCCTGCTTGCTGTGATTCAAACAGCACCAGTGACTATTGCTGCGGTATAAATCCTAATACCGAAAAATGTTGTCATAAACGTATAGAAGCGGATTCTACAAAATTTTCTCAAGGGGATGCTTGTTGTAAGCATAAAAGTGTATTCGATAAATATGATTTTTGTAAATCTGTTTGTGATTTGAACAGGGATAGTAAAGCGTGCTGTGATACTCAGGCAAGAAGAAATGAAGTATCAACTCCGGATGATGCATGTTGTATGTTCGAAGCTGTAAACGGATTAGATAGCAGCGGCAAAAGTTTGGCAAACAAAAACGAATATTGTTGTCGTCTGCCGGGGAATCACAGTGAACAGTGCTGTAAATGGAAATATGAACATATAAATTCTTCCTTGGATTTTTATGCAAAACACGATTATAATACTGATACAGGAATGGATTCCTGTTGTAACGGTGGTGTAAGAGGGGTAAAATATACCGAAGGCAAATCGGACGCAAAGAGTACTGAAGTATTGAAGCGTTGCTGTACCGTTAATAAGGCACAGCCAACAGAAAAAGAGGATGAACTTTGTTGTGATTATCTTGTAGAGCAGTTGGGGCAAGACTCTCTAGTTCATGGTCAAGCGTTAAGACGTTGTTGTAAATATTCAAAATGGAAAGACAAACCACAATGTTGCTCACATGATCATGACGGTTTAGCATCTCAGACTTATGATGCAAATGTGCCTTGGGCATCTCAGTGTTGTATGCCGAACAGTATTTATAAAAATGATGTTACTCCTCATGTAAATTGTTGTTTTGTTGATATTCAAGATAACGGGAATCAATGGAATAATAAGCGTGTAGAAGCTTGTTGCAGTTATGGAGATAAAACTCATGACGGTCACAAGGTAAATACCGAAAGTAAATGGCAATTGAATTGCTGTCATTTGAAACGTGCAAAATATCCGTCGGGCGCCTCGGGTTTGGCTGCATATAATGAAAATTGTTGTAAAGCTAAATCAGGTAATAAAACTATTTGGAGCTCGGATGATGAGTGTTGCCATACATTGTTGGAACAAAATCCAAGTAACAACGGCTTAGAAAATTGGAAAGCAAATTGTTGCCACATGCCAACTTCATACGGCTCAAATGCTGTTTATCGTGAAAATTGTTGTACCGCAAATACAACAGACTACAAGCGCAAGAATAACAGTAGTGTAAGAGAAGAATTGGAACATTGTTGTCATCCTGATGCTCCGAATCCCGCAAAAGAATGTTGTGAGATATTCAAGGCTACCGATACAAGCAAGTCAGGCGCATGGAAAGACAGGGACAACAACAATATAAGTGAAGCTTATAAAATAGCATGCTGCAGATTGCATGATGTATGTCCGGAAGGTGGAGATGCTTGTAAGATAAGAAGTAAAACGAACACCCCATCAAGGTATAATTTGCCTTCATGTTGTACGGATTTAACGATGAACTCGGAGCATAAAGGTGATTCTGCTTGGAAGCAGGCATGCTGCGATTATCCTTCTTATTATGAATCGTATGCCGCATATAGAGATGGGGTAAGCGGATGTTGTAGTTTGACAACAGATCGTACAAGAATTGGAACAGGGGATAAATCAAGTAATTTAGACTATTGTTGTTTGCCAAATTCTGTTACTTCGTTCTCTTTATCTTCAGATGGTAATAGTTATACAATCGGTGGTATAAAGCCGGCAGTAAGCTGTTGTAATTTGTTTAAAAGCAAAGGTTGGAAGGATTATTCAGGAACTTCGTTAAACAGATTATATCAATTGGCTTGTTGTACTTATGGAAGTCAATATTGCGCTGCAGAGTTGACCTGTCAGGAAAAATGGGCTTTAGGCGGAGCATACAGAACAGGCAGTTTGCCTTCCTGCTGTTTGTCTATGGATAAAATGGCAAGTACGGATACTTGGAAATCCAATTGTTGTAATAGTGCATCAGTAAAAGGAACAAGTTCTTATAAGTCTTATTGTTGTCAGGCAAATTATACAGGTGTGGCAACAAACGGTTCAACTACTTGGGATGATACAGCGTATTGCTGTAATGTATCTTCTGTAGGAAATGCAAAATGTTGCGGTGCACTTGGTAATACTCAGTGGTATGGGAGTAATAAATGCTGTAATGGTGTCGGATTAAATTACAGTAATCAACAAGAAACTCGTTGTTGTCCGGGGTGGGGCGGTTCCGGCTACGCTTCGGGGAATCTGTATTGTTGTGAATTTTTCAGAGCTAACGGTCACCCTACCATATCATCTGCTGCAGCTAATTGGTCAGCAGCTTGTTGTTCGGTTTATAATAATACCACTACAACTAAAAACGGATTGAGCGAAAATGATTTCAAGAGCTACTGCTGTAGCGACGGTTCCGGCAACGTAAAAGGTGGCGGTCAAAATAAACTGTGCTGTAATGGCAGTTCAATCAGTGATTTTTGTTGCGAGCAAGGTTATTCAAATCAATGTTCTTGTGCTAAACGCTTGGCAAAGGGTTATGATTTAAATGTAACAGTAAACGGTAGTAATTGCTGTTCAGCTACAAAATCATCTTATTCAAATGCTAATTGGTATAGCAAATGTTGTACGGCTGCAAATCCGGGCGGTTTAGATTCAAGTACATTTATAAGTACATGCTGCAGCAATACAACTTCAACGAGTTTAAGAACAAGCGGCACAAATAATGCATGTTGTCGTGCGGCAAGCGCTCAATGTTGTGATGTCAACAGTGCGTATTGTACCTGTACGAGCGGATCGAGTGAGGGAAGTAAGAGTAATTGGCGCAGTAAGTGTTGTACGAGTTCAATCCCGAGCGGCATGAGCAGTAGCGATTACACCTCATATTGTTGTAAGTCCACGACAGGCAAGGCGACATGGAACGGCAGTAATAATGTATGTTGTCGTGCAGCGAGTGCGGAGTGCTGCGATGTGAATCAGGCATATTGTACTTGTACGAATGGTGCAAATGAAAAAGATAAGGCAAATTGGAAGACAAAATGCTGTGGTTCGACCAAACCGAGTGGCATGAGTGATGCGGATTATTTGAATTATTGTTGTAATAATACAACGAGTACAGGCACCAAAGGCGGCGGCACAAATAATGCATGTTGTCGTGCGGCAAGCGCTCAATGTTGTGATGTCAATAGTGCATATTGTACTTGTGCGGATGCTAATGTATCGGCAGAAAGCGGTAAAACTAACTGGAAAAGCAAATGTTGTGTATCAGCAAAATCGAGCAGTTTAAGTGATGCAAACTACAAAAGTAAATGTTGTACCGGTTCGGGTACAGGTGTTACAAGCACAGGAGCTCAAAACAAACTTTGTTGCGACGGCTCTACGATAAGTGATTACTGCTGTGATCAGGGGTATATAAACCAATGCTCTTGTGTAAACGGTAAAAACGGTCAAACAAGGGGGAATCATTACCGTGTCGGGTGTTGTGACGGTTCTACGGTAACATCAGACGGAAGTAACTATTGT
>CACXFH010000124.1 GCA_902766975.1 uncultured bacterium
CTCAGGTAACATCGGGGTAGAAAACTTACTTAACTACAAAACAGTTGCTGAAAGGAGAGAAAACATGTTGTGGTTCAAGGTTCCTTCTAAGGTTTACTTCAAAAGAGGCGCTACAGATTTAGCTCTGAGAGAATTGGCAGGTAAAAAGCGTGCATTTATAGTAACTGACAGATTCTTATTCAATTCTGGCGCTGTTGATGCGATTACAAATGTTTTAGATGAAATCGGAATTGACCATGAAATCTTCTTTGATGTTAAACCTGATCCGACATTATCAACAATTAAACAAGCAATGGATATCATTAAGCCTTATGAGCCTGATGTATTTATCGCATTAGGCGGCGGTTCTCCAATGGACGCAGCTAAAATTATGTGGTTAATGTATGAACAACCTGATACGGATTTCAGTGATATTTCAATGAGATTTATGGATATTCGTAAAAGAATTTGTTCAATTCCTGATTTGGGTAAAAAAGCAACAATGGTTGCAATTCCGACAACATCAGGTACAGGTTCGGAAGTTACACCGTTTGCAATCATTACAGATGACGAAACTCACGTAAAATATGCAATTGCGGATTATGCTTTGACTCCGAATATGGCAATTATTGACCCGAACTTTGTAGATGGTATGCCAAAAGGTTTGACATCTGCTTCAGGTATTGATGCATTAGTTCACGCAACTGAAGCCTATGTATCTTGTATGGCGACAAACTTTACAAATTCAAATGCATTGGAAGCAATAAAATTAGTATTCAGATATTTGGAAGCATCTTGGAGTGAAGGGGCAAATAACCCTAAAGCAAGAGAAAAAATGCATTATGCTGCAACTATCGCAGGTATGGCATTTGCAAACTCATTCTTGGGCTTGTGTCACTCTATGGCTCACAAATTGGGAGCAATGTTCCACGTTCCGCACGGTGTTGCAAACGCATTATTATTCAGACAGGTAATTAAATATAATGCTGTTGATTATCCGCACAAACAGGCAACATTCCCTCAGTATAAATTCCCGAACGCTAAAGAAAAATATGCTCAAATCGCTGACGAATTGGGTTTAGGCGGAAAAACATTAGACGAAAAGGTTGAATTGTATATTCAAGCAGTCGATAAATTGATGAAGGCAATTAACTTACCAAATTCCATCAAAGATTTTGGTGTAACGGAAGAAGAATTTTACGCAAAACTTGATGAAATGGTAGAATTGGCATTTGATGATCAATGCACCGGTGCTAACCCTGCATATCCGCTAATGAGCGATATTAAAGAAATTTATATTGATGCATTCAACGGTGTTGTAAGAGATTATTACCCTGCAAAATCAGCAAAGAAAAAATCAAAATAGTGCTTTTGATAAATGAGTAAAATATGAAGCGGACAATGTAAATTGTCCGCTTTGTATTATAAATAATGTAATTTATATATAATTACCAACAACTATAATAAAGAATTGGCTTTTACGATATAATGCATAAATAATACTTAGAGCTTATTTATTCTTCTTCCAAAACTTCATTTTAGAAAAGGCTTTTTTGAAACTGAATTTTTCTTTTGGTTTAGTTTCGCTGACAGTTTTTTCGGTTTTTGAAGTTTTTTGTTTAATAACCTTTTTATTGCTTTGTTTTGGTTCAGTTTTAGTTCCCTTTTTAGAAAATTTTGATTTGAAATTCTTTATTTTTTCTTTAAAAGTTAATTTAGCTTTTGATTGGTCTTGTTGAGTTTGCGAAGTTTTAGTTTTTTCTTTGGATAATTTTGATTTTAACTGATTAATTTTAATTTCATCTTTTTGTTGTTCAGCTTTTGCTTGAGCTTTCGCAAGTTGTTTTTCTTGTTTAATTCTTTGTTTTTCCGCTTTAGCCTCTATTTGTGCTTGTTTTTTTGCCGCTTTCAGCGCAAGTTTTTCTTCTGATGTTTTTGCATTTGATTTCGCTTGTTCACCAATGGCTGCTAATTTCTCTTGCTGCTTTTGAAGTTTAGCATCATTTTTAGCTTTAAGAATTTCGGCCTTTTTCTGTTCTTTTTGAAGTCTTATTTCTTCTTTTGCCCTTTGGATTTCTGCTTTTTTCTGCTCCTTTAAACTTTTTTCAGCTTCTTTCAATTTTTGTTGTTCAAATTTTAGGGCTTCAACTTCATTTATTGTTTGTTGAAGTGCAACAAGTTCATCTGTTTTGGAAGTGCTCAAATCAGGTTGGGAAGTTTGTTTTGGAGCTGTTTCATCAAGTACATTTGATAATTTTTGTTTTATATCTTCCGTATTTGTTAAATGTTGTTCGGTGACTGTTTCATTGTCACCGTTATAATTATTATTTTCTGTATTTTCACTAACTGCAGTATTCTGATTATTTATATCAGAAACGATAATTTCCTGAGTTTTAATTACAGGTACATCTTTCGGTGTTGTTTTTTTCGATTGGGTATTATTCTGAACAGGATTATTAGTACTGTCATTCGCAAATATCAGTGGTTCTTCAGGTAAAGTTACTTTTGGAGTCAAATTATCCGCATTAAAATCGGGTTTTGTAAATACTGTTTTTTCACTGAATAAATCACTTTCTGTATTCACTTTCGGATTATTATCCTTAGCTTTTAATTCAACAATATCGCCTATATTATCAACTTCTATTGTTTGCAATTTGTTTTGTTTATTTGAATTTATGTTTGCATGTTTAATATTTACTGTTTTAGGAGTTGAAGGTTCTTGGAGGGCGATATCCTGTGCACTTTCAATAACTGAAGCGGTAGTATTTTCAGCTTGTGTAATATTTTCATTTATTTCATCATTTAATTTTTCTTGTGCTGCTTTTTGTGCGAGTTTTGCTGCTTTTTTTTCTTCTTTAAGTTTTTCTTTTGCTGTTTTTTGAGCTTCTTTTGATGTTTCTTCGGCTTTTGAAACCGTGTTATCAATTTTTTCAGCTGCAGTTATTGCGGTATTTGTTGCTGCAATTGCTCCTGCTTCTGCTGTAGCGGAAGAATCTGCTACAATGCTTGTTACAGGTTTTACATCAGGATATTGTATTACTATATCATCTGTTTGTTTAATTTCATCTGCCGTAAATTTCATCGGAGATGCTGTTTTTGTGGTATCTACAGCAGGCATTTGTTGTTTTGTATTGTCGACAATATTTTTAGCGGCAATTTTTACCCCGCCTTTATTTGTCGATTCATTGTTAACAGGTTCAGAATTCCCACGTATGGCAGGAACATTGTTCGCTTCTTCCTCCTTCAAAATTCCCTGAACCTTTTGAGTGTTATCGGAATTTATTAAAGGTTTATTCATTTCGTAATTTTCGCCTGAGGCAATATTTTTTGATGAATCCGTATTTTCCGCATCAGGAATTTCGGGATTAAATTTTTGAGTTACATTTTCATCATTATTGGCTGTTGTCACAACGGGTTTTTCTACAGGTTTTGTACTTGTGGTTTTCCCCACAAGTGCATCCGATGCAAGCATTTGTGCCAAAGATGTTTGCCCTTCCTGAATAAGTAAATTTGATGAAGGAGTTGATTTCTTCAGCGAGTTGTTTTCTGTTTTTGCGAGTTCGACATTTTCTATATCATCTGAATCATAGTGTTCTGCCGGTTTAAATGTTTGAACAGTATTTAATTTTGCTCCGTATTTTTTGTACGGATAATCTTTTATTGTTGTAATTTTGTAATCGGGATTTGTATATAAGAAACTTATTCCCAAATCATCAAAAGTTGTTCTTATATAATCATATTGATTGTCAATGTCGTCATAAGTGACAACTGCACCTGATTCAAGCAATTTCGGCAATGATGTCGAATAAAAATTCTCAAATTTCTTATAATCTTCCATTGAAATTGTATCGTTTGTCAAAGATTTTTCATAAGGCTCGATGGCTTTTTTAGCATTATCAAGTCTGTCTATAATCGGATTTACAAAAGCCTGAGCATTATCTTCCGCAGCACCTGCCCCTTTTGAGTGCTGAATTTGTGCTTTCAGATAATGAGTGTAACTTTCAAGACTTTTTTCCCTTGTGCTTGTTTGTTTTATATCATTATTAAAAATATCATCAATGCTGTTTTCTATTGAATTCAAATCTTCAAGCGCATTATCGGTATCATTTAATTTTGTGTATGCCAAAGCCCTTAAATATTTAACCGAATTATAATTTGACACATGTTTTTGAATAAGTTTTGTTGTACCTTCAACTACGTCTTGATATTTTCCGCTCATGTATTGGGCTATCAGTTTGTAATATGCGCTGTTATAATCTTCGGAATTGATTTTCAGTGCTTTATCAAAATTTACTATAGCAACATTTGTATTGCCTGCCTGAAGTTCATTCATGCCGATATAAAAATAGTATGTCGGGCAATTTTTGTTTAATTTTAAAGCTTTATTGAAATATTGAACAGATTTTTTTGAATCTTCAGCGGAAAATGTTGTTTCTGCTTTTGAATAATAAATTTGCCCTAAACTTGCATAGGATTCAAAATCATAAGGGTTAAGTGAAATCGCTTTATCAAAAGCCTGAATTGCCTCAGAGTCTTTTTCAAGTTCTGACAGAGCAACTCCTGTCAAATAATATCCCAAATAGTAATCGGGGTATTCGGATGTTACCGATTGCAATTTGTATAATGCTTCGTTGTAATTCCCTTTTTCAATATCATCAATTGCACCGTATATTTTCGCATCAATTCCTTGAGGATTTAGAATTTTTCCGTATTTTTGCGGGCAATTTATTTTATTTATGTCACGTTTATTCGGTTGCGGGAGATAAATATGAGAATTATATTTTACCGCATTTTCAAAAGCTGCTTGATAATTCGGGTCATTCTGAGCCTTTAGAGCATACATTAGTCCTCCGTATATATCCCCTAATTCGGCATTTTGTAATTGTTCATGCTTATCTGCACCAAGAACAATTGCGCTGACATATTTTGTATTTGTCATAAATTTATCTTCGCCGGATTTTATATCAATTGCGGTTTGATAATCTTTTTGGGCAAGGTCATAACGCCTTATAGCGTAATAGGCATCTGCTCTGAGTTTATAAACTTCATATTTTTTTGGCTTTTCATTTATGTATGCAGTAAGCAATTTTATGGCATCATTGTATTTTTTATTCGCCATATCTTCCTGTGCTTTAGCCAAAGTATCTTTATTTGCTTTAATTTTTTCAAAAGAAGTATCCTGCGTTAAACTAAAATCAATTGTATCTTGTGCAAAAGCGTGGCTCGATACACTCAATAAAGCTGATATAACCAAAATTCCAATCTTTTTATTATTATTCATATTCACCCCGTAGTCTTTTTAGCAAAATTATACAATAGAAATTCAAAATTTTGAATATTTTTACATTTTTTGTTGAGCAAAAAAATTTGTTTTTACTTTTTTATTTTCTTGTTATAATAAATAACGGCAATAATAAAATTTATTTTTATAAATAGCAGAAAACATATAATGACAGACATAACGGGAAAATTGATTGAAACAGGAAAGAAGATTTTGGTCTCAGTCGGTAAAAATAACAAACCGACTTATGCTGTCATGGCGATTGCCGCAGCTAACGGAATTTTCAAACCGATTTCTTCGTTAACGGATAAAAAAGAACAACCTGAAGCAAGAAAATATGCGGCTCTAAGAGAATTTGCAACCGAATGCGTTGCGGTGCCGACATATTGGGCTTGTGGGGTTGGTGCTGCAATGCTGGGCGCTAAACTTTTTAAAGATAATCCCGAAAAGAAAGCTATGGCACGAACAAATATGATGTTTTTGGGTGTATGTACTGCCGCATTATTAGTTATCCCTGCAGTTTGCTCAGGAGCTTTATGGCTCTTAGATAAAGCTTTAGGTAAAAATAAACCTGTGCCAAAAGAACCCGCCAAACTTGATATAACTTCTTCTGCCCCGGAAATACAAATTCAAAGTGATACTTCAACAAAATTCGGGAATAATATTTATCGCCCGACGATGAATACTTTTGTAAATAAAGGAGGGTTAAAAATATGATTCCTCCGATATTAACTAACCCCACAATTTATAATATTACCCAAACAACTCAGGCTCAAGTCGCTATTGAAACAAGTTTAAAAGCAATCGGGCGTCCCGGATTTATTTTGCTTGACAATTCGATAGATAAAAATACTAAAAAATACTCCTCAATGAAAGAATTTTTGTATCAGTTAACCTGTTTAGGAGTATCTTTGGGGGTTGTAATTCCAGTATTCAAAAAAGGCTCTTTTGCAATTGCAAGAAAATTATTTAAAGATGAAGCGGTATTTCAGGCTTTCAAAAAATCAGATGATTTTAATAAATTCCGCAAATTATCTCAAGATGATAAAATTTCAAAGCTAAACGAAATAAATGCTTCTACAGGAAAAAATTACGAATTAAATAATATAAATGAAGATTTGGCAAAAGGCATGATAGAGGTAACTTCTATTGCAGGCTCTATTTTGGGATTATCAATTTTATCTCCGTTAATTTCAAGACCGTTTATTCGTCCGGTATTAAAAACTTTAGGCATAAGCGAAACAAAATCGGCTGAACCTGCAAAAGTTGATGTGAAAGCGTAAATTTGCGTGTATGTTTATGCCTGTTTTGAGTTGGAAGTTTAAAGAGGGGTTTTGAACCTTCTTGCGGATGTTGTCATTGTGGACACAGCGAAGCAATCCGGTCATTTGTGCCGGCGTAGCAACGCCGACCAACTTACATATTTACGTCATTCTTGAGGGAATGAAATGACCGAAGAATCGCCCGATATGACAAATCTTGGGGGGTTTATAAGGATATTGTTAATTTTTCATTGACATATAGCCCCTCACCCTGCCCCACCTCTCGCACAAACGTCCACAGGAAGTTTGTGC
>CACXFH010000125.1 GCA_902766975.1 uncultured bacterium
ACAATGGCATAATCCCTATTTATGAACCGGGATTGGAGGAACTTGTTAAATCAAACGTTCAAGAAAACAGGCTTACATTTTCTTCTGATTTAGATAAAGCTGTTAAAGAATGCGAAGTTTGTTTTATTGCTGTTGGAACTCCGCAAAGCGAAGATGGTTCTGCTGATTTACAATATGTGTTTGAAGTTGCAAAATCAATAGCAAAAGCTATGAACGGATACAAAGTTATTGTTGATAAATCTACCGTACCTGTAGGAACTGCTCAAAAAGTAACTGCCCTTATAGAAGAAAACACTGAATTCCCATTTGATGTAGTTTCTAATCCTGAATTTTTAAAACAGGGCAATGCCGTGGATGACTTTCTGCATCCTGACCGTGTGATAATAGGTTCAAATTCCGAAAAAGCAACTAAAATCATGCAAGATATATATTCTCCGTTTTTCAGAACAGGAAACAGAATTATTGTAATGGATGTTAAATCTGCCGAAATGACAAAATATGCTTCTAATTCCTTTTTGGCAACAAAAATCTCTTTTATGAACGAAATAGCAAATTTATGTGAAAAAGTCGGAGCGGATGCAGAAATGGTTCGTGTCGGAATGTCAACAGATACACGCATTGGCAACAAATTTTTGTTCCCCGGATTGGGTTATGGAGGGAGTTGTTTCCCTAAAGATGTCAAGGCACTAATTAAGACAGGACAAGATTATAACTGTAATATGAGTATTATAAATGCTGTTGATTGTGTCAATAAAGAACAACGAGAAATATTTTTAGAAAAAATATATTCTAAATTCGGCAAAAATTTATCTGATAAAACTTTTGCCGTATGGGGATTAGCGTTTAAGCCCAAAACAAATGATATGCGAGAAGCTCCTGCGATTACAATTATCAGCGCATTATTAAATTCCGGCGCGAAGATTCAAGCTTATGACCCTAAGGCATTTGATTTGGCAAAATTGTATTTTGGAGATAGAATTACTTATTCAAAATCTGCTTATGCAGCATTGGAAGGTGCAGATGCACTTTTGCTTTTGACAGAGTGGAATGAATTTAGATGTCCTGATTTTGCCAAAATTAAGACTTTAATGAAACAGCCTATAATTTTTGATGGCAGAAATCAATGGAATGGGGAAAAGTTAACAGAACGCGGATTTACTTACAGCCAAGTCGGGAAAATATTTGAGGACTCGAATTCGGAATGTCTTTGCATATAGGAAGGAGATTAAAAATTCTGACGTACATAAACAAATAACTTTATTGGGGATTAAGTTTAAATTTAAAAGTCGAAAACTCGAAGAACGAGAACGTTTAAAACGTATTGAGAGCAAACTCGACAAATTAATTTATATACAACAACAAAAGGGGGAAAAAAATGTATAGCTACTCAGAAAACATCTCTCCTGTTTTTTCTAAGAACAATGTAACGGTTGTGTTCTCAACGGACAATAAATTTGTACCATATTTAGGTGTTGCAATAAAATCATTAGTTGATAATTGTTCGGGCGAAAATAATTATGATATAGTTGTTCTTCATTCAAAAGTGGATGAATATAATCAAAAACGATTAAAAACCTTCGAACAGAAAAATGTTTCAATAAGATTTTATGATATGACAGATGCCATGGCACAGTATAAAGAGCATTGGTATGTGCATTGGGGATGGTCGGATTCGGTATATTACAGATTTTTTATTCCTCAAATAATGTCTGATTATGATAAAGTTATTTTTGTTGATGGAGACGTAATAATAAATTGTGACATTTCGGAATGGTATAATATTGATATAGAAAATAATTATCTTGGCGGGGTTCAAGATATAAGTCAACAAATGAGTGGTTATTCCGGAGAATATTACCGAGAAAATGTTTTGCATATTGAACGAGAAAAATACATAAATGCAGGGGTTTTAAGTCTAAACATACCAAAATTAAAACAAATCCACTTTACTGAGCTTTGTATTGAGACGTTAAAAGAATTAAAAAATCCGGTTTTTCAAGATCAGGACGTAATTAACTATGTTTGTCAAGGGCATATAAAATATATTCCTCATTGTTATAATTTATTATGGAATTGCATTCATTTTTTTAAAGATGCCGAAAGTAGAATGAAAGAAGAAACATATCATGAGTATAAAGAGGGTTGGAAAACGCCTAAAATCATTCATTATGCTGGTGCTTATAAACCGTGGAAACAACCTTGGTTGGCGTATTCGGAATATTTTTGGAAATATGCAAGAGAAACGGTTTTTTATGAAGAAATTATATACAAAAATACAAAAATTCAGCCAATGAATAGAGATGTAATAAAAAATGCAGTATACAGACACAGAATTTATTTACAATATTTAAGATGCAAATTTATGAAAGCTTTAACTTTTGGTAAAACGAAAGAACATTACCAAGAGAAAGTAAAGAAATTAAAATTACAAGTGATGGATTATAGAAATACGTTGAAAAGATAGGAATGACCGATGGGTAGTATAATAAGAAAAATCTTTTCCATAACAAATTCAAGTGATGCAAAGCATAAGTAATATAAACCGATATGATATATTAAAAATTTTTTATAAAAGAATAAAAAATAATAAAATTGTATTCAGCAATTATTTGGGTAAATCATACGGCTGCAATCCAAAATATATTACAGAAGAAATACTAAAAAGGAATTTACCGTATAAAATAGTTTGGTTAGTAAATGAGCCTGAAAAAGAAAAACAAAATTTCCCGCAATCTGTCAAGTTAGTTAAATATTATTCAATTGACGCTTTAAAGGAACTTTTGAGCGCAAAAGTTTGAGTCGATAATACAAGAAAACCTTATTTTTGGGATAAAGGATTAAAAAATAACCCAAAAACCAAGTATATTCAAACCTGGCATGGAACTTTAGGTATGAAAAAAATTGAAGCAGCCATCAAAGAAGAAACTCCTTATTGGCGTAGCAATGCAAAAATAGACTCTAAAAACATAGATTATTTATTAACAACGAGTGAAACTGATAAAAAGTTTATGCGACAAAGTTTTTGGTATGATGGAGAAATCTTGGTTAGCGGCTATCCGCGCAATGACATTTTATATTCGGATGATCGAAATAAGCAGCTCATAAAAGAAAAAGTATATGAATTTTTAGGAATAAATAAAAATTCAAAATTCATATTGTATGTTCCAACATTCCGAGACGGTGGAAGGACAACATGTTTCACTTTAGATTATGAAAGAATATTAAAAACTTTCGAAGAAAAATACAATTGCAGTATGGTTTTGGGTACAAGATTTCATCCAAACAATTTCGATTTTGCCAACAAGCTCATAACATATCCTGAAAAAATAATGAATGCTACTATTTATCCGGACATTATGGAATTATTAATTGCCGCAGATGTCGTTATAACTGATTATTCAAGCTGTATATTTGATTTTATGCATCTAAAACGACCTGCGTTTATTTTTGCAACGGATATAGAGCAATACGAAAAAGAAAGAGGTTTTTATTTTCCATTGGAAGATACCCCATTTTCTATTGCACAAAATAACGATGAACTGGTAAACAATATAAACAACTTTGACTATACGGCATACCAAAACGAAATAGTTAAATATATGCAAAAAAACGGTTATGCCGATGACGGTCACGCATCAGAGCGTATTGTGGATTTAATAGAAAAAATTATGAATTCAAGAGGGTAATACGGAACACTAATGTTTTGCATAATGAACATATAGTATTATCAAAAATCGTTAATTCATCAAACAAGGACTTGTCAATACTTTAGCCCCGACCTACGCGGGGGACAGCTCATTGTTTATTCCATAAAAACAATTGTAAACAAATGTAACAAAATAAAAAGCATGTGAAATAATGGCTTTTCATTTTTTTTTTATATATATGAGAGCAAAAAATAGAGAGAGTCAGATATGAGTTTTGAATCTATACGTCAAAAACTGAATAATAGTGGTTTGAGGTTAACATCGAAATTCGATGCTAAATCTGTAGCTCGGAATATGAGTGCAAACAAAAGTCTTTTGGCTAAATACTCTATTTTTGGTCAAAGAGGGACTGCAATCACCATAGCAAACAGAATGGGCAGAAACCCTGAATATATGAGTGCGTCTGCGCTTAGCAGGTCAGGGGGGCAGAATTACCGCTATAGCGGCGGTTATATGCCTTCATTATCAGGTTATTCGGGTGTTAGCTCAAATATGTTTAGTCAAAATGTAAATTGGAGTAATTCCGGCGCATATAATACAGGAGGTACTATAGGTGCGATAGCTGGTCTGGGAGCAGTCGGATTTGGCATCGCAGATAAACTCGGATTATTTGGTTCTGATGAAACAACAAACCTTGCGAAACAATATGATTCGTACAATCCGGTAGACGGCAGTGAATTGGGAGATGCAGGATTACCGGAAGCAAGTTCATACGGAGCAAACTTTAACAGCTTATACGGTTCTGTTGAAGCATATATGAAGTCTGATACAATGGAGCCCGGAGCTTTGAAAAAAAGTGCCAATGAACTGACAAAGAGTGCCCACAACAACTTAAATGATGCAAAAGCAACATTTAATATCTTAAAGCAACGTCAAGGAATTGCAATGGAGAACCAGAGCAAATACCAAACCGAGTGTGACGAAGCGAAAACGAATGTAGGAAACGCACAAAATCAATTAACCTCGAGTCAAAGCATCTTGAAGTCAGAAAAGGAAAACAGAGCAAGAGCGGATGCGGTTTTGAGCCAAAGCGATACGCAGTATAAAGAAGCATGCTCAAATTTAATAGCTAAAGAAGCAGCTAAAGAAAAAGCACAAGCAGGTGTAAGCTCCTGCAAGCAGGAACTGGCAAGTGCAACTTCAGCTGAAGCACAAGCACAAGCTAATTATGACGCGGCAGTAGAAGCTGCGAACGACCCAAATGCAACTCCAGAAGAAAAACAAGCCGCTGAAGCTGCTAAGTCAAGAGCAGAAAATGCATTGCAAGAAGCTAAAGCTAAAAAGCAAACTGCTGAAAATAACCTTAAAGAGGCAGAAAGGCAATTGGACACAGCAGAAAAAGATGTTAAAACAGCAAAAGACCAAAAAGAGACAGCACTAAATAAAATAGATACAGCAAAAGCAGCAGAGCAAAAAGCTATTGATAATTGCAGAAACGCGCAGAAACGAGTTGAGGAGATGCAAGAGAAATGCGATACAGCACAGAAAGCCTATGATGATAGCAAATCTGCATATACGATAGCTGAAAGCAAGATACAAGACGCAACCGGAGTCATCACACAATGTCAAGAATTTGAATCAAGGATGAAAACACTTGAAGATAACGTGAAAAAGGCTGAAAAATTGGAGGCAAAGGCATTAAAAGCGGCAGACAAAGCCGACCCAAAGAAAGCTGAAGAAGACAAGAAAAAAGGAGTTTCCGACTCAAAATCAAATGGCACAGTAAATCCGATTGATACAAAATCAATAAAAATATCACAAATAGAGAATCAAGATAAAGCTTCGTTGGAAAGAAGGCGAGATGAAATAAATCGCACATATCCCAACAGAGAGGCAATGCCGAAAGACATCAAAGATGAACTGGATAGAATAAACCAAGAATTAGGAAAAAAAGAACAAGACTACCAAAGTATATAAATCAAATTTATAAAATGTGAGTAATAACAATGGCGGGGCAAACGACCCCGCCATTGTTTAAACCCCTCCTAAACTCCCCCATCGGGGAGGAATTATTATTCCCTTCCCTCGTTAGGACTCTGCCGAGAGAAAGGTGACTAAATGTCACGTTTCTCGAGAGGTGGCTAGGGATGGGTGTCAATCCGCTTTCGTACGCAATAGAAAACAACAAATGGCCGGATTGCTTCACTTCGCACGCAATGACAATCCAAAACCACTCCTAGCCTCCCCTGTCAGGGTGAGGAAATTTATGCGAAGTAATTCCAACCGTGCTTAGCGGAATATAGTCAAATCTTATATATCTGTCGAATACGGATTTACGCTTAAGTATTTCTTTTTGCTCCATATTCTCCCACTTATCATCGTTTATATCACTGCCATAAGATATAAACCAAGGCTGTTTCGGGTTTGTATAAGAATCATACTTAAATGCTACTTGCGGAAATAATTCCGTTGAATTTTCAACTAAATTATAAACTCTTATCCCGCTTTCCCCTGCGCCTTGCGAATATTCATTACATAGAAAGGCATCATCACAGACAAAATATCTGTCCCTTTCTCCACCGCTTACTACGTGTTTTGGATGTCTGTTTACCATTGTATATATATCGTAAACAACTCCCTTCCAATCACCTTGCGCAATTTCACCTATGAAAAGTTCTTCAATGCCGTCAGCATTCACATCATAAAATGCATATCCGATTTTGTCCAAAAGATTTTCATCTTTTTTCAGTCCTTGCGAAATTACATTATACATATAACTCATTTCATGCTTTTCGTACCAATCCGAATCATGCTTTTCTTTTAAAATATTTACATATTTTTTTAAAATATTTTTATATAAATCTGCCCCTTTCATACCTTGATTTTTATGGAAGGTTACGCCTTTACCCCCTTTTACATCTGCAATTTCACCATATTCATACAGAAGCTTAAATGTTTCTGGAGCTTTAGGGCTTTTTGTATAATCATACTGAACATCAGTCGGATGCTTTAGTACCATATCATACAAAATTCCTTTTTTATCCGTTAATTCCCCGATTTTTCTGCTGCCCGGTAATACTGCATGTTCAGATGGATTTTTATATGCTCTTATTGCAAAAGCAAATCCGCCAAAACCTGCTTTTTTTGATTCTTTATGATAAAAATAAATCGTGTTTTTATCTGTTTTGGCTTGATATATTCCTTTTAATTCTTCCGGCAGTCTGACTGAAAAAAGTTTATTTTTTACGGTTGTATCATTTGTTAAATTTTTATCCGCACGTATAAATTGAGTATTCTCTGATTTATCTTTATTATCTATCCAAGTAAGCCCGTTATTACTTGGTACAAAAGAGCCTGAACCGTCTGTATAATCAACCTTATCTTCAAATTTATCTTTTGAAGCAAAAGTGCGATAAATGTGAGTTCCGTTTTTATATTCTAAAATACCGTCTCCTCTATCGGTTGCGGTGAAACGATATATATCTTTTTGAGCAAGATTATCCTCTCTCCACGTTATAAAAATTTTATATTTACCTGCTGTATTGTCAGGAAAAATATCCATTACAACACGTTCGGATATTTTTTCTGCCCAGCGCCCCGCTATATCAGCAGTTACAACATCCTTGGCTTTTGCCGGCAATAATAAAACGCTCATTATCAATATAAGCAAGCCGAAAAACAATGTTTTTTTCATACTTTACGCCCTCTCTATTAAAATGATGTCACAGATTTACAATTATTAATTTGAGCTATTATAACTTTACTATATAATAATAAAATATTAGTTTAACTGCAAGAAAATAATATGAATAAAATAACAAAAATATTAATACTTTTCATATTTCTTATATTTATTTGTATATGTGGAACAAAAGCAGATGATTACATATATGACGACCCGCTTAATTTGATTAATGACGCTAAAATCAGCCAACATTATTACACATACAAAGGTACAAAAATATATTATTCCGAAACTTATGAAAATCAGGATAAGGAAGCCCCTTCATCAATAATTTTGGTTTTGCATGGCGGAATACAACGCAGCAATGAACACATTATGAAACACATTACAAACCCTGCACTTCAAAGTTTGGTAAGCTATGTCAGAGCAAATAAAGTTAAAGTTCTTATTATTGCTCCTCAATATCCTTTGGCTGTTGACAAAAAACATTACCGCTATCCGCAAAAATATAATAACGTTATAATGCAGTTATATAAAGATAAAATAAAGCAATATAATATTCCGAAAGACAGATTTTTTGTGATAGGAACCTGTGTTGGCGGAATAGCATTAAATAATTTGCTTAATACTTATTCGGATTTCTTTTCGAAGGCTGCTTTTGTCGCATCAAAAACTATTGATTATTCAAAATTTGATAAGAAGAAATTCAAAACAAAATTATATTTTGTACAAGGGGACAGAGATTCGCTAAAAACCAGAATAGCTGCAATAAATGCACTAAAAAAAATGTCTGTTAAAACGAATTTAGAAGTTTTAAAAGATACAAATCATGCAAGAACACTTGAAATGGATGTCGGATACCCCGATAAAATGTGGAAATGGTTATTTAAATACGAATATACATCTTATTTGGAAATATTAAAAATATATTGCTTAAAATTGATAAAGAAAATAAGACATTAATAATTTAATATGTTTGAAATAATTCATGTTTTTGTTAATATTAAGACCGGATTAGAATAGTTTTGCGGGGTCAAAATGATAGATTTTTTATCAGATCCGTCTTGGATAAAACCTCAAACGGATTTTCTACTTTTTTTACAGAATATAAGAACAACTTGCCCTGAAATTATTGACAGATTATTTTTATCAATAACTGTATTTGGGGAATTTTGGCTTCCAACAATAGTTTGCGCTGTTGTATATTGGTGTATTGATTTTCGCTCGGGAATATATTTATTTTCTTTGGAAAGTTTTAATATTTTAATTGCACATTTCTTCAAAATGATAGCGTGTGTTTATCGCCCGTGGATTTTAGATAACAGAATACAACCCTCAGAACTGGCAGTACCTTTTGCAAAAGGATATTCTTTCCCAAGCGGTCATTCTCTTATGAGTTCTTCTGTCTGGGGCGGAGTAGCTTATTTGTGCAGAAAAAACAGAATTGCAGTTACACTTTTCGTATTATTAGTTTTGACAGTAGGATTTTCAAGGCTATGGCTCGGGGTTCATACTCCGCAAGATGTAATTTGCGGGCTAACTATCGGATTTATTTTAGTTTTTGCGGCTAAACCGCTGATTGATTGGGCCGAAAAAAATAAGAACAGATATTTGTATCTGCTTGGAATTATAGATTTTTTGGCAATACTTGCCTTAATATACGTATACTTTTTCGGTACATACAGAATGGATTATGTTTCAGGCGAGTTGCTTGTAAATCCGCAAAAGATGAAATTCCACGCCGTAGCAATTTACGGATATTCATTAGGGCTTCTCAACGGATGCTACTTATGCAGAAGGTTTAACCCGTTTAACCCGTCAGATGTATCTGTAAAACGCAGAATCATAAGAGCTTTGATAGGAATAATCGGAACAATTTTATTATTGAAATACGTTATGGAAAACATTATTATGAGTGAAGTTAACCTTAAATTAGGGGTAACACTTATGTTTCTTATCGGTTTTACCATAACTTTTATCTACCCTTTAATTTTTACAAAAATTAAAAATAAATAAAACCGTGTATTTTTATAAATATATTGAAACTATTATCCTGTCGGGTAATGGTTTTTGAGATGTGAAGTTATACATTAGGGTTAAGTTATAAAGCAGAAAGATACACTAGTTTTTATTACAGGGAGAGATACACCATGATTAAAGAAAAATGCATTAATGTAGTTATTGTTGAAGATTTTAAGCTTACAAGAGTAGGATTAAGATGTGCACTGAATTCAAATCCGGATATTGATGTTGTCGCAGAAGCAGAAGATGCATCAGAAGGAATCAAACAAATTGAAAAAACTAACCCCGATGTAATTCTTATGGATTTGGGACTTCCGGGGATGAACGGAATTGAAGCAATTATTAAAATCAGAGAATTTAATAAAGATACAAAAATAATTGCTTTAACTTCACATGACAGAAGGGAAGAAGTAGTAGCAGCCCTCAGTTCCGGCGCTAATGCGTATTGCCTGAAAGATATTGAACCGGAAAAACTTGCAAACGTAATAAGGGATGTCAATGACGGTGTTTGTTGGATAGATCCTATGGTTTCCGATTTGGCGCTCAAGTCTATGCCTAAAATAGAGGATTTGTCTATTATAGGAGATGATTCATCTTCAAAAGTAAAAATCCCGCTCACCGATAGAGAATATGAAGTTTTAAAACACCTTGTTGCAGGCAAAAGTAACACTGAAATTGCAAAAGAATTGATAGTAAGTGTTCACACAGCAAAAGCACATGTATGTTCAATACTGCAAAAAATGTGCGTGAACGATAGAGTCCAAGCTGCTGTTAAAGCTGTAAAAGAAGGAATGGTATAAATTCTGCGTCTATCATAAAGAACTTTGGCGAGAATGCACTATTGCATTTCTGCCAAAAGTTCACTCACAAGTTTTGACGGCAAACCGATTACATTGTCGATTTGCCCGTCAACCGATTTTACATACCCATCAGGCAGCTCCTGTATTCCGTAACTGCCCGCTTTATCAAAAGGCTTGAAATTATCAAGATAAAACCTGATTTGTTCATCAGTTAAATTCTCCAATGTAACATAAGTTTTATCAGATTTGATTGTAAATTCAAGATTATTTGAATTAATTATAGCAACAGAAGTGACAACAAAATGAGTTTTGCCCGAAAGCATTTTTAGAGTCGCAAATGCATCTTGGTAGTCATTTGGTTTACCCAATATTTTATTATCAATAACGACAATTGTATCTGCACCGAGAACCAAAAAATTTTTATTTTGTGAATGCAATTTTTGTGCAACATCAAAAGCTTTATTATATGCAAGTTTTTCGACAAACTCGCAAGAGAAAACCGTCTGTGTATGAGGTTCATCATATTCAGACGGTATTACGTCAAAATCCAATTTCATTGTTTTCAGAATACTTGCCCTTCTGGGAGAAGAAGATGCAAGGATGATTTTTCCCATAGGTTACTCCTTTAATTTTACCGATAATATTTTATCAAAAAATTGAAGGAGTGAAAACTTTTATCTCTGACCTAAAGATCTTTGGTATCTTGCAGTCCTTGCATTGATTGCATAGCATGCGATATTCAATCTTTGCCGCAACTGTACCATATTTCTTAATGTTGATGCGTAATCATTCATTGCACCAAGCATTTTTTCAGGATCAACCATTGATTCCATATTTTCATGGTTGTCAACTTTTTCTTCCTGATATTTTTGTACTAACATCCTGTCGATGTAGTCTTCTGCGCCTATTCCCATAAGCTGCCTCCCTGTAGATTTTGACTGTTATCCTATTGAGTTTTAAATCATCCTATCCCTGAAAAATTAATATCCCAGGTATTTCCTATACATTAATAAAGTATTTTTTTATTCCTGAATTGACTTTTTTATGCGAAATATTAAGAAATCTTTACAATAAATTTTATAATTTTTATGTAAAAGATATAATCTTATTATGAATGAAATTAAGATTATTTCGCCGGTTAAGAATCCCGAAGATATTCCTGTTTTCTGCAAAAATACTCATTGCCGCAGGTTCTATGTATATTATAACAAATTTATGGGCGGCAATTTTGAACTTGTTGAAGAATTTGTAAACACCGCAAAAGAAAACGGGGCAAAATTCTTTATCAATTTTAAGCATGATATTACAGAAGAAGAGTTACCCGAAATTAAAAAATTTCTCAAGTATCTGAAAACTACCGAAATAACAGGAATTTATATAAACAGTTTTGCGGTACTTGAAGCGATTAAAGTTTTTAATTTGCCGTTTAAAGTTATGGCAGATTCATATTTTGATATCCACAATCTTGCGGGGATTGATTTTATAAACAGTTTCCACAAGGTTCACGGTATAATTATCACTGAAGAAATTTATCTTAAAAATATCCAGAAAATTAAAAAATTCACGGATTTATCGCTGGCTATTGATTCTGATAACCTGCCGTGGTGCGCGGAAGATATTATAAAACTTAATGCGATTGATTATGTTGTCATCAAAGGCAAATTCAAAGAATCCGAAGATATTCTTGAAGGAATTGAACTTATTGAAAAAATTCTCGAAAAACCTAAAATGTTTAAAAAGCAAAAGCTTCCGTTTAAACATACAAGACAATGCATATATCAGACTAATCATTTCTCGGGAGATGTAGTCAGCGCAGAAGGCAAAGATTTTAAATTCAGCAGAAATATAAAGAATTTTGACTGGGATGTAAAGCGGGTACAGACTCCGAAAGATTTAAAATTTACAAGCAAATATCGTTTGAATTTGCGCCTTACCGGACTTGCTCAGATTAAAGAACTTGAAAATTACATAAAAAAAATTGGGCATAATCCTATTTATTCCATTGAATACGGGGAAATTGTTTCTACTTGTGACTTGTCAAAAAACAGTTTTCCGCAGGTCATTACAAAGGTTAAAAAGTTTTGCTCAAAATACGGAATAATTTTTCAGCTTTCAACCCCTAAAATATTAATTGAGCGGGATTTTGACAGGACTTATGAATATGAAAAAGAATTGCTATTGTCGGATCCGCATCCTGATTCATTGATTATCAATAATATCGGGTATTTTTGGTCTTTTATCAACGACAGCGACATCAATCATATTCCTTTTGAAATCGGTCAGGGTATAAATTTGTTAAACAGTATGTCCATTAAATGTTTGAACAACTTGGCAAGGATTGATACGGTTGATTTTTCGTCATTTCCTGATTTGCAGTCAGCTATGAGGACATTGAAAAAAATTAAAAATGAAATTCCGAATCGGAAATATACTATCGGCGGGAATAAAAGAGTTTCGAGCATGGGTTTATGCCCGTTGAATAATGACAGTGCAGTGGTTTCGAGGCTTTCGTGCAAAGCGCCTTGCCACAACGGAACTTATGCACTGAAAGATCCGTCATTAGATAAAGTATTTCCTTTTACGTGTGACGGTTTTTGCAGAATGCACATGTTTGAAGATACTATCATGCAGGATTTTGACAATATAGAAGAACTCTATAATGCGGGGATAAATGAATTTGTATTTGATTTTTCAGCCCTTCCGCCAAAATATATCCCGCTATTGTTAAACAATTTCTTTCTTGCTGTTGCTTAAACTTTGAAGACCAGGAATAAAAAATGGATAAAGATGGGAAATACCTCCCCTTGTCAGAGGAGGCTGGGAGTTTTCTTTTGAATATTTGTTTTGCTGTGGTTGCATACCAACTACGTCTAAGTTTGTCATAATTTTACCTACTTTCTTTTTAAAATTTTCTACTACATTCATGTAAAAAATTTTGAGGTAAAATTATTGCCCCGCCCCACCACATCATATCATATCGCATCATATAGCAGATTATAACAGGGTTTTGGGCATTTTAAATTCAACCTTACAATTCGTAATATTTATTCTTTTAACATAATTATTATTTATTTTTGAACGAACTGTCACGGTAATGTTTTTTAATTTGCTCCTGCAAATCAGCCGAAATCTGTATATTTTGAAGCGACATATTATACTTTTTTAAATCCCCGATATTTTGAGTTTCATCAAGCAAATTCTTTTCAGGAGCTTCTGCTACATTATCTTTAACCTTTTCAAATTCTGTCTTTGCTTTTTTAGAAATAATATTAGCAACAACTTCATCAATATCGCTCCCTCCGGTTGAATATTTTGAAGCAATCTCATTAACAGTTTTCCCTTGTGGGAACGTATAGAGCCAATTTATCGACAGTCTGTCCCCCGGACCGACGTGTAAAATTCCCTTTTGATGCGGGGTATACATAATATCGTTTTTAAAAGGACTATGTCCAAGCCCTATAGCATGGCCGATTTCATGTAAAATAGTGTGATAAGTTTCTCCCTCATCGTTGTAATCCGCATGCACAAGCCCTTCTGTTAAGCCGATTGTAACTTCCGCACTGTAAAGTCTGTTATTTCTGTCATATTGAAATATACAATGTCCCAGAGCCTGTCTTTGAACACGTTTCCATTCAATATTAACATTTGAGCTTAACAAATTATCAACAATTACAAAAGATACTTTCCCGTTAGAAACCCGATGCCATTCATCAAGCGCTTGTTTTACCATCCGGCGATATTTTAAATCCTGTCCCTGCTTTGAATAGAACTTCATAGGAGCGATGAAAACCTTTAAAGGCATCATATTCCAGCGCATCAAACGACCGCCCTTTATTGATTCTTGTAAATAAGTTTTCTTTTGCATACCTTTATTGTATAATAAAAAGCAGACAAAAGTAAAACAGACTTAAGGAGAGAAAAAATGGGTTTAAATTTAGGTAATTTAATGAAAAAAGTACAGGATGTCCAAAAGAAAGCATCCGAAGCACAAGCAAAACTTGCAGCAATGGAAGTTGTAGGCGAAAGCGCAAACGGCGGGGTGAAAGTAACTCTCGACGGACAAGGTAAATTTAAGTCAATAAAATTATCAGCAGAAGTAATCAATCCTGAAAATCCGTCAGCAATTGATAATGATACAATCGAAATGCTTGAAGACGTGATTTCTGCCGCAATGAAACAAGCAACAGAAAAAGCATCAAAAGAAATGGAATCTTCAATGAAAGCCATCACAGGCGGGATGCCGAATATTCCGGGGTTAAAATTCTAATAAAATGATATACCCAAAATCTATTGCAGCTCTAATTGAGCAGTTTCAAAAATTCCCGTCAGTGGGACCAAAATCAGCCCAGAGAATGGCATTCTTTTTGTTAAGAATGTCAAAAGCTGATGTTGATAATTTTGCAAAAACAATAATTGAAGCAAAAGAAAACACAAAAACTTGCGAAATTTGTTTCAATTTATCCTCATCAAGTCCTTGTGAAATTTGTTCTTCGACTTCAAGAGATAAATCAACAATTTGCGTGATATCCGAATCGAAAGATCTTATTGCCATTGAAAAAACAAATGAATATAAAGGTTTATATCACGTTTTGCAGGGATTAATTTCTCCTATGGACGGGATAGGGGCAGAAGATATAAGAATAAAAGAATTGCTAAACAGATTGACAGATGAAAATATAAAAGAGGTCATACTTGCTCTAAGTCCGTCGGTTGAAGGGGAAGCAACAAGCCTTTATCTGACTAAACTGATAAAACCTTTCGGAATAAAAGTATCAAGAATTGCCTTCGGATTACCTGTCGGTGCGGATTTAGAATACGCGGATGAAATAACAATAGCCAAAGCAATTGAAGGCAGACACGAAATTTAAGTTAATCATATAATTGGTTTTTAGCACAATAATCAATGTAATTATTTATATCTGTAAGTACAGTTTCACATCGTTCTGATAATAGATTTATAATTCTTTCAATATCCTCTGTCTCAGCAAGATTGAATTCATTTGATATTGCGCAGCTTGCAATATTTATAACACTGCTTAGCTGCTATACTCTTTCATAAATATTTTTTATCAAATCCTCACTTCTCAAATTTAAATTATCCATAATTTATCACGGATTGAAAATGGTAAAGTTTGCACGTCAATTATTGTTATTGCTAATATAGCAAAGGCTTTGAATGTTACGCTTGATACCCTTTTACCTTTGGATTAATAATATAAATATACACTTTTTGTACAATTGCCCGAAGAATTAAAATAGTTTAAAATTTGTTTATGTCGTTATTAGAAATTGAAGAATTACAGATAGAATATAAATCCAAAAAGGGTTTTACAGGGAAAGAAGAAATCATAAAAGCTGTCAATGGCGTAAACTTGGATATTCGCAAGGGAGAAGTTTTATCGGTGGCGGGAGAATCCGGCTGCGGTAAATCGACTCTGGCAAAAGCAATAATGCGCTTGATTGATATAAAAAGCGGCAGTATAACCTTTAACGGGAATAATATTGCCGCCATAAAAACTAAACAGGAAATTCAGGATTTTTACAAAAAAATACAAATGATTTTTCAAAATCCGTATTCATCACTAAATCCAAAAATGAAAATAGGTCAAATCCTGTCTGAACCGCTCGAAATAAATACCAAACTTTCAAAAAAAGAAATAAATGATATTATAGAAGAAAAAATTGCGCAGGTCGGACTTGATAAATCAGTTCTCAATTTGTATCCGCATGAATTTTCAGGCGGTCAAAGACAACGTATAGCTATAGCACGAGCTCTTGTCTTAGAACCTGAATTGATTGTAGCAGATGAACCTGTGAGTGCTCTTGATGTCAGTATTCAGGCACAAATTATCAATTTAATTAAGGATTTAAAAGAGAATTTTAATCTTACATTTTTGTTTATTTCTCACGATTTGAGTGTTATTCGCCATATCTCGGACAGAATTGCCATAATGTATTTAGGCGAAATAGTCGAACTGGGGCTGACAGAAGAAATTTTTCAAGCCCCAAAACACCCATACACTGTTGCGTTATTAAATGCTGTTCCGCAAATTAATGCATCAGCACCAAAATGCAATTATCCCGAAATGAGAGGGGAACTTCCTTCTCCTAATAATTTACCGCAAGGGTGCAAGTTTCACACAAGATGTCCTTATGCAATGGAAAAATGTAAAACAAATACGCCTGAAGAAAGATTTTTCTCTGATTTTCACACCTGTAAATGTTTTCTATATCCGTGATATAATCATTTTATGGACAGAAAAATTGTTACAACTAACAGAAAAGCTTTTCACGACTACAATATTTTTGAAAAATTTGTAGCAGGTATTGTGTTGAAAGGAACTGAAATTAAATCCATAAGGAATAATGCTGTTAATCTTAAAGACAGTTTTTGCAAAATCGATGATAACGAATTATTTTTATATAACTGCCATATTTCACCATACGACAAAGGTAATCGCTACAATCACGAAGAAAAAAGAACAAGAAAACTGCTTTTGACCAAAAAAGAAATTCTTAAAATCAGCCAAAAAATTAAAAAAGACGGTTATACTGTTATCCCGCTTGAATTGTTTTTTGTTCAGGGACTTGCAAAACTTGAAATAGGACTTGCCAAAGGTAAAAAACTTTATGACAAGCGTGATGATATAGTAAAAAAAGAACAAAAACGTGATATTGAACGTCTTACAAAAAATAAGTATTAAACGCCAAGTTTATTCAATAATTTATTGAACCACCCTTTTGCATCAGGCATACCTTTTAAGTCATCATCAGGTAATTTTGAAGACAATTCAAAACTGTCAGGCTTTTGCGCCGCAAACAGACTACCTTGATTTTCTTTCTTATTTTGACCGCCACCGCCCATCATATAACCAAGATTGCCGCCGCTGCCGCCATCATTGTTGGTATTTGCCGCTGCTTTGATGACCGGCTTTGCACTTCCGATATTTACATCAAAACTCATGACTTTTTCCCTTTGATTGTACCCTTACTTATATAAAGTAATTTTTTATTAATTTTTTGTTACAAAAAGGTCCGAATGTTAAGAAAAATTTACAATTAAAACAGTTCAAATTACACTTGTTGTCTAGCTTTATATCTTTATGAACTTATGTAACAATTATACTCTGAGGTTAAATTTAAGTCCTAAAAAATCCGTTATATATTATAGATACTCATGAGGTTTTAAATGACTATATCAATTGATGCTACACAAGAATATTTACGTTCAAAACTTGGTTTAAACCTAACCAAGATTTTGGAGTATCAAAATAAGAGCATCCAAGAGATTATTGAAGCGGAGGCAGCACAGGGGAATCAGGCGGCAATCAAGCTTGCTGCTGATATGTTTACGAATGCGGCATTGCTCATAGAGTTATTTCAACTGTCGGATCCTACAAATAAACTTATTATCATGCGGCAAATGACATCAGCGCAGCTTGAAAAACTTTTGCCAATGTTGGAAAAGAATGATTTGGTTCAGGGTTTGAGATATTTTACAATGGACAGCTTGATGAAAATGCTTGAGAAAATTCCTAAAGAAGAACTTGTAAAAGTAGTATTTCAGATGTTTTCAGAAAGACAAATAATTGAAAGAATGCCCGAAAAGCAACTGGATAAAGTTTTGACAGGTACGGATATGGATAAAGGACTTGTTTTGAAAAATTTAAAATCAATTCCCGAAACATATTTGCGTCAAATGATAGAAAGCATAACAGGGCAGGAATGTGAAGAAGCCAATTCTGCAGAACTTATAAATACAATCTCTCAATTTGGCGATTTAGACTATAAAAATGCGCTGCGCAATCTTGATGTAACACAAAAACGAAATCTTACATTAATGATAACAAGTACCGATAATAAATATTATCTAAATTTTGATGCAGACGCATATACTCACCTGATTGCGCGTGACAGAGAAAAAGAAGACACAGTAAAAGCAATGGGAGTAATCAAGACGGAATATCTTGAAAAAATGCTTACAAATCTTCCTCCTGATTTACTGCAGGTAGTTTGTACACAAATTGATACCGAAAAATTTGCAGATGCATTGATTACAAAATACCCCGAGTTACTTGCCAAACTAATTGCAGGGTAATAATCGATATTACTCCAATTTTAAAACTCAAAGCAGCATAATAAGGTCATTATGCTTACTCCTATTTTGATTCTTCATTTTCTCAATTGTGTAACGAATAACTTAACTTACAGTAAAGATTTTGTCTGATTGCGTGTTTTTGTGCTATCATATAGAAAAGATTTAAGATTAGGGGAGAAATACATGTCTGAAAATTTGACTAATGATACGGCTACGGAAGCTTTAAATACAACTGCCGAAGCTATTGCTAAAGAAGAACTCAGGAAACAAATAAATGATGAATTTGTAGATCCTGATGAAGGTAAGCATGATGAATTTGAAACTCATACATCAGAAGATTATGGAGCGGACAATATCCGTGTTTTAGAAGGGTTAGAGGCAGTTCGTGTAAGACCGGGGATGTACATCGGTTCGACTTCTCAAAGAGGTTTGCACCACTGCATATACGAAATCGTTGATAACTCTATTGACGAATCTTTAGCAGGGTATTGTACGGATATTTTTGTAACGATAAATAAAGATAACAGTATTACGGTTGAAGATAACGGACGTGGTATTCCTGTTGATATCAAGCCTGAAACCGGGAAATCCGCATTGGAAATTGTTCATACCGTACTTCACGCGGGCGGAAAATTCGGCGACGGCGGATATAAAGTATCAGGCGGATTGCACGGTGTAGGGGCATCTGTTGTTAACGCTTTATCCGAAAAATATATGGTTGAAGTATCACGTCAGGGTTTTGTATGGCGTCAGGAATATATGAGAGGAGAACCTCTTGCTCCGGTTGAAAAAGGGGAGCCGACGGATAAAACAGGAACAAAAACTACCTTTTGGCCTGACCCCGAAATCTTTACCGAAACGACAGAAATTGATGTAGAAGTAATTGGAACAAGACTTCGTGAAATGGCATTTTTAAATAAAGGTTTAAAAATTATATTTAAACATGCGGGAATGGAAGAACCGGAAATTTTTCACTATGAAGGCGGCATCGGAAGTTATGTTGAATATTTGAATAAAAATAAAACAGTGTTGCACGATAAACCGATTTATATAGACAAAGTTGTCGGTGATATTCAGGTTGAAGTTGCAATGCAATACACTGATTCATACACAGAAAACGTTTTATCATTTGCAAATAACATCAACACTCACTCCGGCGGAACTCACATGACCGGTTTTAGAAATGCTATTACACGTGTGCTGAATGATTATGCAAGAAAAAACAAGATTTTAAAAGATTCCGATCAAAATTTATCGGGAGATGATGTTAGAGAAGGTTTAACTGCAATTGTGTCAGTTAAAATCCCTAATCCGGAATTTGAAGGACAGACAAAGGAAAAATTAGGTTCAATTGAGGCTTTAGGTGCTGTTCAGGATGCGGTAAAAGATAAATTGCAAGAATGGCTTGAATTTAATCCTAAAATGGCGAAAGCAATTTTAGAAAAGACACTTCAAGCACAAAGAGCAAGAGAAGCCGCAAGAAAAGCCAGAGAATTAACAAGACGTAAAACTGTTTTGGAAAATTCAACGCTTCCGGGGAAACTGGCTGACTGTTCAAACAGAGATCCTTCCCAATGTGAAATTTTTATAGTTGAGGGTGATTCTGCTGGCGGCAGCGCAAAACAAGGTAGAAACAGGATGTTTCAGGCTATTTTGCCGCTGAGAGGTAAAATTCTTAACGTCGAAAAAGCAAGATTAGACAGAATTTATGCTAATAACGAAATTCAATCAATGGTTCAGGCATTCGGAATAAAAATCAGCCGTAACCCTGACGAAGTTGAACTTGAAAAATTACGTTATCACAAAATTATTATTATGACAGATGCGGATGTTGACGGCGCACATATCAGAACATTGATGTTAACTTTCTTCTTCCGCTATGCAAGACCTTTGATTGAAAACGGTTATGTCTATATCGCTCAACCTCCTTTATTCAAGGTTACTCAAGGCAAAACTTCAGAATATTTATTTAATGAACACGTTTTAGACAAAATGCTTAAAGAACGTGGAATTAAGAACTTGAGTTTATCGGATAAAGATAAGAAAAATGTCAAAACAGGGGATGAACTTCTGGAACTTATCAAAAATATGACCGAGTTCTATAAATCATATAATAATCCTATTTTGAATCTTTTCCCTGCGGTATTTTTAAGAGGTTTGGTACGTTCAAATGTTGCGCTTGCGGATTTCGATTCTCAAGAACTTATGAATAAACATTGTGAATACCTGAACCACTATCTGCAAGACCACGCTAAAAATTACAATATTGCAGAAGCCGAAAATTATAGAGTTGAAGTTAAATACAATGCCGAAAATGCAAAATATTCATTTATTTTACATTTGAATGACGAAGAACATGTTGTATTAAATCAAAATATAATTAAGAGTTCGGAATTTAAGAAACTAAGAGATTCTTATCCTTTAATCCGTGATTATTTGATTGAAGAATCCGACGGACTTTTATTGGAAACCGATACCGAAAAAATTGAAATCAATTCATTTGAAAAGCTTCAGAAAACAATTGATGAAAGAGGTCAAAGAGGTTTGCAAATTCAGAGATTCAAAGGTTTGGGTGAAATGATGCCTCAACAACTTTGGGAAACAACAATGGACCCTGCTACAAGAACTTTATTAAAAGTAAATATTGAAGATGCAATGATTTGCGACCAATTATTTGATATATTGATGGGTGACCGGGTTGAACCAAGACGAGATTTTATTCAGTCCAACGCGGTTTATGCAACCAATATTGATACATAATATTTTTAAAGACCGAACATTGTTCGGTCTTTTGTTTTTTGGTTTTTCTTTAAAATTCGACAAATTTATGATACTATAATATTGAAAGAGTGGTCTTGAAGTTATGATGAGTCAAACAAAAAAGTTGTCAATCGCATTTTACTGGCACATGCATCAGCCGGTTTATCAATTGATGCCCCAAGGCGATTTTATTATGCCATGGGTAAGACTCCATGCGGTTAAAGATTATCTTGATATGATGCTTTGGGCTGAAAAATTTAATAATTTAAAACTTAATTTTAATTATGTCCCCGTTCTTTTGGATTCGTTGATAAAATACGAAAACGGAGCGCACGATATACACTCAAGAATTACTGTCGCACCGGTCGAAAAGCTATCTCATGAGGATAAAATTTTTATACTAAACAACTTTTTTGATGCGAATTATCAAACAATGATTCTTCAAAATGAAGAATATCACAGGCTTTATAAAATTATACAGGAAAAAGGAACGGACAATACCGAAATATTTTCTCCTCAAGAATATTCTGACCTGATGGCTTTGTTTAATTTAGTCTGGATTGATCCGAGTTTCAAAAATTCAAATCCGGAGCTTAAAAAACTTGTGAAAAAAGGGAAAAACTATACACTTGAGGACAGAATAAAAATTATTGATATTCAGCGAGGAATTATTAGTAAAATAATTCCTGCAATAAGAAAATTAGTAGCTGAAAATAAAATAGAAATCACCACCAGTCCATATTATCACCCGATTTTACCAATATTACTTGATTATAAAGAAATAAGAAAAGAACAATCCGAGCAAGATGAGTTGTCTGATTTAAATACGGAAGAAGATGCCAAAATTCAGACAAAAATGGCTTTGGACAGAATGGAAGAACTGATAGGAAAACGTCCCAGAGGGATTTGGGCTTCCGAACAGTGTGTCAGCCCCAAAACCCTTGAGATGCTTGCAGATTTGGGTGTCGAATGGTCGATTTCAGATGAAGGGAATTTGGCAAACTCAATTGATTTTGAATTCGTTCACGATTTTAAAGGATATTTGGAGGATCCGTATCATTTACTTAAAACCTATTCATATAAAACTAAAAATTCAGATATCAAAATGATTTACAGAGAATCTTCTATTTATAATCTTGTCAGTTTTGAATATGCACACCATAATCCTGTCGCAACTGCAAATGATTTATATGACAGGATAAAGATTTTGCAAAGTAAGATTTTGTCATCCCCTGACAAAGATCATCTTTTGACAATTGCAATGGATGGGGAAAACTGTTGGGAAAATTATATTGAGGATGGAAATCAGTTTTTAGAAACTCTTTATAAATTAATAAGCGAAGATTCGTCGCTAGAGACGGTTTTGATAAGTGATTATATAGAAAAGAGCAAAGAACATAAGCCATTAAATAAAATCGCAACCGGTGCAAGTTTTAACAGAGGTTATAAATTGTGGATTGATGAACCGTTGAAAGATATAGCATGGCAATATCTGAAACGGGCAAAAGATGATTTTAATACATTTATTAAGCGAGAACCAAATCACCCTAATATAGAAGATGCGCAAAAAGAACTTCTCGTATGCGAAGGCAGTGATTGGTTTTGGTGGTATGGGGAACCGAATTCCTCAGGGCGTGATAATATTTTTGACTACTTGTATCGGACTCATTTGAAAAATATATATAAAACGCTGGAATTAGAATATCCGTCTTATCTGGATGTGCCTTTGATAAGTGTTTCACCCGCTCGCCCGTCTAATTATCCAAAAGCTTTAATCAGCCCCGAAATTAACGGTAAAAATATTGCCGATGACGAAAGTTGGTTAAATGCAGGCTGCATTGATATTCCTGACGGTCCGGTGCTCAGAGAATCAAAATTGTTTGATAAAATATGTTTTGGAAACGATAAAGATAACTTTTATTTGAGATTTTATTTAAATAAATATATTAAAGAAAACATAACTTCTATTCAGCGTACTTACCAAATGTATATTTATCTGAGAAAAGCCGGCAGAACTCAGGCTCTTTCGCCCATCCGGCTGGTTAATAAATCTGCAAATATTCCGCCTATATCAATGGAAAAATTTCATAATGAAATACAAATATCAATTCGCGATAATGAATTAAGATTTTTAAGGCTTGTTAAAGCTATCCCCGGGGATATGTGGGTTTTAGAAAATTATAAATCCATGGAAGTTATATATGATGAAGTTTTGGATATTAAAATCCCGTTTGAAACGTTGGAAATTGATAACGGAGAGAAGTTAGAATTCCTGTTTATAAACGCGAATTACGGAATGACTGATTTCTATATTCCGGATGAAATGATTTTATCTGTTCAAAGACCTGAAATAGCCCTGAAAAAATAGCTTATTTTACATTTTGTAACAAAAAAGCAATTATTTAATTTTAAATTACTTTATAAATACATAGGGGAAATAAAGTAAAAGGGGATAATTAATTGTTTGGTTTAACGACTCCAATAGGGTACAATACGGATCTTTATCCGATATTATCACACTACTACATGGGATTTTGCGGGGGGAATTGTTCGCCATTTGCCTCGCTGTTTAATCCTCCATGGGTTTACTCCGGAGGAATAGGAATCGGGAATCCATTTTGGGGCGGCTATCAATGTGATAATTTTTATCCGTGTATATTTGCACTGAACTATGCACCTCAAACGCAAATTTTTGACGGATTCGGTTATCCTTTTATGTCATTTGGAGGAGGTGGAGTATTCCAATATAGCGGACCTGACAAAGCCTCAACACATCAACAGAACTCACAAATTTCAGCCGGTCACGCATCAACATCAAACCCGATTAAAAATACACAGGCGCCAAAAACAAAAACTGATTTGGCAGAACAGCAAAAAACAAATATTGGCATTGAATTTGTAAATACGGCAAGAAAATATTCAGCTTGCAATGAATTTGACGGCAGCCAGAAAAAATTCTGTGTGAATTCGACATGCAAAATGGAAGACCCGCATGATCAGGAATGGTGTACCGATTTTGTCACGTATGTGGTAAAAGAAACTTATCGTAAGCAGGGTAAGCCTATCCCTGCAGGATTTGGAAATCATGATGTACAAACACTAAAAAACTGGGCTATAAGCAATAATTGTTTCATCCGAACATCCAATCAACCTAAAAAAGCATCATTTATATCCGAGAATATAAAACCGGGGGATATAATGATTATCAATGAAAATGGTGCTTCTCATACCGGATTTGTGACTAAAATAGATAAAAATACAGGAGTAATTCACACAATAGAAGGCAACAGAGATGATAGGGTAAAAGAATACAGTTATAGTTCCAATTATGCAGATTTAAGCGGATTTATAAGATTAACTTCTTAACAAGCCGTTCAAGTTCTTCTATAGTCGAATTATTATAAATTACAATATCAGAATATTTGACTTTCCCGTCTTGATTTTGCTGAGATTTCATTCTGGCTTTTGCATATTCTTTTGTATAATTTTCACGCTGCATTAAACGTTCTAATCGTATTTTATCATCACAGTAAATAAAAATTATTTTATCAAATAAATTTCCCATTTTTGTTTCAAACAAAAGAGGAACAGAAACAAATACTCTTTCTTTATCTTGATTTTTTATAAAAAACTCGTTTATTTTTTCAGTTATTTGCGGATGTAAAATGCTTTCTAATAAGGACTTTAATTTTTTATCGGCAAACACAAGTCTGCCTAATTTATCTCTTGATATTCTGCCGTTTTCTAAAATATCATAATCTTTAAATGTGTTTATAACTTCAGTATTATCTTCAAGCAATTCATGAGAAATTTTATCAGCATCAATGACAGTTTCACCTGCTTTGATTAAGATATTTTCAACGGCAGATTTTCCGCTTGCAATATTTCCGACAATAGCATATTTTATCATTTATTACCTGCAATTCTGTTTAAAAAATTTCTTAATTCTTTTATTTGCTGTGGTTTTATCGGCTTGAATTCTCCGCGTTTTAATCCGTCAAGATTTAATGTTGCATGCTGAATTCGCTTTAATGAAACAACTTCAAACCCCAAATGTTCAAACATTTTGCGAATTTGGCGGTTCATTCCCTGATACAAAAGTATTTCCATAGTGGTGTGTAAATTATCAATTTCAAGAACACTCACTTGCGCATAAGCTTTTTTGCCTTCTTCAATTTCAATCCCTTTATACATTGTATCTATATCATTTTGGGATATTTTACCATTAATTGAAACTCTGTATAATTTCGGAACTTTAGCGCTTGGGTGTGTTAAATCATTTATCAAATCCCCGTCATTAGTCAAAATCAAAAGCCCGGTTGATTCTCTGTCTAATCGTCCGACAGGCTTTAGGTTGTGAAGTTTTTCGGGCAGCAGGTCATAAATAGTTTTGCGCCCTTTTTCATCATCAGATGTTGTTATATAACCTGCCGGTTTATAGAATCTGTAGTATTCGTGTCTTACCGGATGAATAAGCTGTTTATTTAGAAACACTTTATCCTTTGGCTGAACAGAAAAACCGAGTTCTGTAATAATTTTCCCATTCACCATCACAACACCGGATTCAATGAGTTCATCAGCCTTTCTGCGTGAACACAGGCCTGAAGATGCTATGTATTTATTTAAACGAGTTCCTGACATTTAAATTCCTTTTCAAATATTGAATATAACGGTTCAGGGATTCTGCGATAAAGTTTGCCATCTGAATGTACTGCAACAATTACAACATCTGCGGTGATAAAGATTTTTCCTGTTTCTTTTGATTTTATAACTTGTTTAAATGTTGCAGTCAACCCTGAGAAATTGGATATTTCTGTTTCAATGACTACGATATCTTCAAGTTTTGCACTTGATTTGTATTTGATATTTATGCTTGATACCGGGAGCAAAATATCAATATTTTCAAGTTGTTTAAGGGTATACCCCCATTGAGTGCAATATTCAATCCTGCCCATTTCCATCCAACGCAAATAAGAACCGTGCCAAACAACACCATAATTGTCAGTATCTGAAAAATAAACTTTTTGTTCAAAAATATGTTTCATAATGCAAGTATTATAGCATGAAATAAATTAGCAAAAATACTTGATTAAAAAAGACTTTTGTGTAAGAATTGACTTACAATTAAATATAAGATTTATGGCAAGGTAGCTCAGTTGGTGAGAGCGCACGGCTCATACCCGTGAGGTCGAGAGTTCGAATCTCTCCCTTGCTATTTTTTTTGCAAACCTCACGAGTAATTCGCCTGGCGCCATTCTTTACACTGTATCAGTGATATTGACATAAAGTATCGCAAGTTTGACATACAAGTCGAAAATGTTTCTATAATTTTTTAATTTGTTGCAATTTTTCTAAACCTGATACAAAATAAATAGTTTGCTCAATATTTTCAGCATTAAGAGTGGTTTTCGTAGCTAAAAATTCCCTGAAT
>CACXFH010000126.1 GCA_902766975.1 uncultured bacterium
AAACTCTCTACAATTGCTGCCACTTTATCTTCCTCCGTATATTTATGTAAATAACTTTCTACCAATTCTTAACATTGTTGAACCTTCATTTGCTGCAATCTTATAATCTTGACTCATTCCCATTGATATCTCTTTTAAATTACAGCCAAACCTTGTATTCAGTTCGTCTTTGATTTGTTTTACTTCTGAGAATAACCTTTTTAATTCCGGTTCATCCTCCCCCAGCGGCGCAATATTCATCACACCGACTATCTCTATGTTATCCAACTTTTGTATTTGTTGGAATACATCAAACAGAGTATTTTTTGAAAACCCGAATTTTTGTTCTTCATTGGCATTGTTTACCTGAAGCAAAATCTTCTGAGTTTTACCAATCTCTTTTGAATGCTGAGAAATACATTGTGCAAGTTTTAAAGAATCAACAGAGTGTATATATTCAAATGTTTTTATAACCAATTTCACTTTATTTGTTTGCAAATGCCCAATAAAATGAAATGTTGAATTTTGTTTTATTTCTTCAGGCAGAGAATTGATTTTTTCACAAGCCTCTACCGCTCTTGATTCCCCAAAATCACGAATTCCCGCTCTGTAAGCGCTGATTATCGCATCTTGACCGAAGTATTTTGTAACCGCAATTATTTTAGGTTTACAAGGTTCAATTTCTTCCCGTATCCGTAAAAGATTATCCCTAACTGTATCAAACATTCAATCATTACCTCTACAAGAAAGACGCTCTATAAAACAGAGCATATTTTTATTTTACATTTTTTTTTTGCGATGTCCAAAATATTTATTGCACCAGTGTTCCGACAATAATAAATTTGGCTGAAACCATGTCTGCGCCATGGTTTTGACTAATTTGTCAAATCGGCTGATTACTTTACATTACTTAATATTTGGCTGAGGTAAAAATCCGAAACCCCTACCATGCTTGAAGGCATGGCATTAATACATTATTCAATCAGCCATGAGATTGAAGCACGAATAGCATTAATTTATATATGCATCCTGTGTTAATTTAATTTCATACAAGGAACCTGAGGGAATAGAAATATTTTTGCCCTTTTGTGTAAGTCCGGTAACAGGAGAAGTAACGGTGCAAACAGCGGAACCTAACCATCCGGTAATTGTTGGTATCGGAGATAAAATTGTGCCGACAGGGTTTGACGACATCTTAGACGATAGATTTCTTGCTTTTTTATAAAAATTTATACCATGCGAAATTTTATTATCAACTCCCTGTAAATATTGTCTTGCCCCTTTTATATTATTGAAAAATACATTCTTTGAATTGACTTTTGTAATTTTACCTTCAAGTGCAATGTTTTTCCCGTTAAAAGTCATACTTGTAATTTTTATTTTTATTAATCCTCCGTTACCGGTTATTTGTCCTGCATGAGATGCTGTTATGACTCCTTTAAACTGCGTTCCGGCAGGGATTACTATATTTGATTTATAAACAGGTTGTGTTGAAGTGAAGGTTAAGAGCGAATTTACACCGGACCACCCCGAAATGCTTGCGTTCGATTTTACGCTAAACTTTGTACCTGACGGAATTTTCGTTCCGATTTTTGTTGTAACAATATTTTGAGCAACATTTGAAATTTTTGTTGCAGGTGTGGTTGAATTATCAAAAACGGGGGTGCCTTTAGGCGGTTTTTTATTTGAAATTTGTTTTGGTACTTGATTTTGATTGATATTCATGTCCTTGTTTAATTTATTAGCATCATATTTTTGTTCAATTTGGTTGTTCACTGAAGTATCCAATTCATATCCGAATACGGGAATACTTAATGCAGATAACAAAATCATTAATAAAAGTTTATACATTTTTAATTATTTTACCCTGACACAATATCAATACAAGATAAATTATAAGCGTAAGAGGTGCAAAACTAATCATACCGATAACCGAAATTATAAAGACAAATACATTTATTATTATTGCACTGTTTCTTTCCCCTGTAATATCCCAAAGTCTTTTTGCACACTGGATAAAATAGAGATAAAGCAGCGGTAACTCAAAAAGGATAACAAAAATTAGCGGTAGCAGAATTATTGACTTTACCCCCAAGATATTACCTGTCAGGAATAAAAATGCAAGTGCAAATATAAGTTGCAAAGCGGCAATATAAATCGAGTATTTAAAAAATTCCAAACGACCTGACGGGCGATTTATTTTCAAAATATTATCAAAATTCATGTGAAACAGTCCTTATTTTGCAAGCATTTCATTGATTGCTTTAGCTGCTTTTTTGCCTGCACCCATTGCATTAATTGCGTTTGATTCCCCAACAGGAGCAACATCTCCGCCTGCAAAAACGCAAGGGATATTTGTTGCTCGGGTATCCGAATCAACTACAATATAGCCTTTTTTATCGGTTTCAATATTCAATCCGTCGTATTGAGCCGATCTTTGAATAATAGGATTTGGGTCGGTTCCTAATGCTACAATAACAGTATCGACATCTTCAGTTACATATTCTCCCGTCCCAACCGGTCTGCATCTGCCAGACTCGTCAGGTTCTCCCAAAATCATTTTTTCAAATTTCATCCCTGCAACATACCCGTCTTTTTCCAGAATTTCAACAGGGGCATGCAAAAATTTAAAAACAATTCCTTCTTCTTTTGCGTGGCGAATTTCTTCCAGTCTTGCAGGAAGTTCTTTTTCGGTACGGCGATACATTATTGACACTTCTTCAAATCCGACACGAACCGCAGTACGAGCCGCATCCATCGCAACATTACCCCCGCCGATTATTGCAGCTTTTTTACCGATTCTTAACGGAGTTGCGGAATCTTGTCTGCCTGCGCCCATAAGATTAACTCTTGTCAAAAATTCGTTTGCGGAATATACTCCGTTCAAATTTTCACCTTTTATATGCATCATTTTAGGGAAGCCTGCCCCCGAACAAATAAATATCGCATCAAATCCGTCTTCTTTTAATTGTTTCAGTGTAATGGATTTTCCAACAATTACATTTGTTTTAAATTCTACCCCCATATTTTTCAGGTTATTTATTTCCCTGTCAAGAAAGGTTCTGGGAAGCCTAAATGGAGGAATTCCATATCTTAAAACCCCTCCGAGTTTGTGCAAAGCTTCAAAAACTACAACTTCGTGACCTGCTTTTCTCAAATCTGCTGCTGCGGTAATCCCCGCACATCCCGAACCAACTATAGCAACTTTTTTCCCGCTTGGAATAATATCTGTTTGTGCCGCTTTTGTATTATCCCCAACATATCTTTCTAATGCGCCGATAGCAACGCTTTCACCTTTGATACCCAAAACACAATTCCCTTCACATTGTCTTTCCTGAGGGCAAACTCTGCCGCAAACAGAAGGTAACATGCTAGTTTGACGAATAATATCACCGGCTTTATTTATATCATCATTTTTCAATGCTTCGATGAAATCCGGAATTTGGATATTGACAGGACATCCCTGTACGCATCTTGGATTCTTACAGTGCAAACACCTTGAAGCTTCCAATTTTACCTGTTCCGGGGTTAAATTGCTTTCAACCGCATCAAAATTAGCCCGACGTTCAAATTTATCCTGCTCTTTTACTTTTTGTCTTTCAACTGCCATAATCCTATCCCTTCCAAACTATCGCTTGTAATACCAAAGCGAACACATTGATATTTTAATTTAAAATAAAATGATGTGCAAGTGCAAAATAAATATATTTATCTTGACAACGTGTTTTGATTATGTAGAATTGAATGTGTAAACTGAATATTGGGGCGTCGCCAAGTGGTAAGGCAGCTGGTTTTGGTCCAGCCATCTCGGAGGTTCGAGTCCTTCCGCCCCAGATAATTAAGACCCAAGAGGGTCTTTTTTAATGGAAGGACGATAAGTTTTCAGGATAGTTGTAATGGGAGTTTTGTCGTGAGTATACCGATGTTTATGGCGATAGAGGCAGATTTATTACCTTTTAACAGGACATTTGGTCGGAAGTGTTTAGTGTCATTGCGAGGGCGAAAGACCTAAATAATCCTGCTTTTGCCGATTTATTAAGGCGAAAATAGGTTGTAGTTGAAATGTCCAAAAAGTCCGATTTGGGGAACCAAAATGTCCGCATATTTGCACTTTTTGTTCAAAAAATTGCACTCATAAGTATGGTTGACTTTAGTCAACCATAATATCGGTAGACTGAAGTCTACCCTACCTGCTTGATTTATTCCGAAAGGTGAGTGATGAATGTGTGTGGCGGATTTTGGCAAGGCTGAAGTACTCTGCCGAAGAAAATAATTGAGTATTATTTTCTGAGAGGTAGTAAGCGAAACGGAACGCCGTCCCTGTGAAACCGTTGTAATGAGCAACTATTTTGCGACAGCAAAATATAGCGAATGTAAACGGGTGAA
>CACXFH010000127.1 GCA_902766975.1 uncultured bacterium
ATTTTGGTAACAAAAATGTCCGCTTATTTGCACTTTTTGTCCCAATATTTGCACTCATAAGTAGGGTTGACTTTAGTCAACCAAAATATCGGTAGACTGAAATCTACCCTACCTGCTAACACCCATCCCTACCCCTTCCCTGCTTAGGGAAGGGTAATTGTTCCTCCCCGATGGGGGAGGCTAGGTGGGGTTTTAGTTATTTGTTGGGATAAACCAAACATAGTATTTACGTCATTCTGAGGGAATGAAATGACCGAAGAATCGCCTTATATTACGAATCTTGGGGCTTCTTATCGGTCAATCCTTCACATTAGTACAGAATGACAAGATGTTGGGGTAGAAACCCCAACTTACAAAATTTAATTTAATATTATAAAACCTCACCCGATGTTATACAAACTCACAAGTTTGTTTACTTCATCGCCCTCTCCTGATTTCAAAAGAGGGGTGGGGTGAGGTTATTACGAGTTTATGCCAAAGGCTATTTATTCTTTTATAAGAACAAAAAAATATTCTGTATTACAAACAAAAACAGGAAATTTTTATATTCCCTGTTTTGTAGTATTAAATCATTTTAATCTAATTAATCATTATTGTGAGGGACATCCACTTTGTGTTCAATAACCGCAGAATTTTGATTTGCTTTCATTCTTCCTGCAATTAAGTGACCGACTAATACTGCACCACCTGCAATAATCGCAAGTGCTTTACCTGTTTTACCTGCGGTTTTAAGCGGATGAGTAATTATTTCAGAAAGTGTTTTTTCATTTTTAATAACTTTCATTGCGCCCTTTAATATTGTTGCCCCGCCTAATACTGCTGCACCTGTTAAAGCACCTTGCCATAAACCTTTTGCAGTGGCTATTCCCATTGTTGCAGATACGGATAAGAATTTCCAAACATCAGCTACAACTTCTTTGCCTCTCATCCACAAAGAAGTTTTTGGCGCATTCGGATCCAATTTTCTCTTATATTTGGCAAATGTTTTTGCGCTTTCACTGTTTGGCTCGATTATAGTAACGGCTTTATTACGTAAACCTGTTTCCATCACTGTGCCGTCGTTTTTAATCATGTATTCAACATCGTCTTTCATACGTTTGTTACGAATCACGATTATGTCATTATCCGGCAAATATTCTTTTTTCCATTTGCGGTTTTTTAGTCTTTCATTAAAAATATTAGCTTTTTCATCCAATTCGGCTTCAGTATAAGCTGCATTGGAAAATGCGTTCGATTTTGGTTCTGTTTCAGTTTTCTTTTCAAATCCTGTGTGAACGGAATTTTGATATTGAGCTTTGCGCTGACTTATATAATCCGCAAGCTCTTTATTTGCTTCACGTTCAACTTCATTTTTACCCCAACCGTTTGTTACAACAACTTTTCCGTCAGGATAAACAGTATATTCGTTCCCGTCGTATGAGTTAGGAATTTTTGCATGAACAGTATTTGTCGCAGGATCGTATTCTTTTTCCCAGTATTTGCCTTTTAAGATTGTATCAATACTTTTGCCTTCTTCAAAAGCAAGCTGCAATTCATCAATTTTATTTTTTACTTTTTCAAAATCCGCAGAATTACGTTTTTCGAAATTATCTTTATGAACCCATGAATCAGGATAACGGATTTCTGGCTCACTTTGCTTTGGAACCGTTACCGTTTGATTTTGCCTTTGCTGCATCCCTTTTACGGCTTGAGATATCAAATTAGTATCAGCCGATTTGAAATTTACACTTGGATTAAATGATACGTTCATACACACACTCCTTGATGCTTCTTGTAAAACATATAAACTTCAAAAATTGCCTTTTTTTAACAATTCTTTACATTCCAAACAAAGATAACTGCGGAACTCCGTCTTCATTATGTACTATTTTCTTTCCTGTTGCAAGATTTTTAGAAAAATCTTTTTGCATTTTTATCATAAGTTCCTGAGAACGATTTATCACTTCACTTGGCAACCCTGCCATTTTTGCTACCTGAATACCATAACTTCTGCTTGCACCGCCTGCTACAACTTTTCGTAAAAACTCAATTTCTCCGTCATTTTCAGAAATTGTTATTCTGTAATTTTTGATTTGGGGATATTTTTTAGTCATTACATTCAATTCGTGATAATGTGTTGCAAAAATGCATCTCGCTTTTATTTTAGTTGCAATAAATTCAGCAACAGACCACGCAATTGCAACTCCATCATATGTACTTGTACCACGTCCGATTTCATCTAACAATATAAAACTTTTTTCGGTTGCGGAATTTAAAATATATGATGTCTCAATCATTTCGACCATAAATGTTGACTGCCCCAAAGTCAAATCATCACTTGCCCCAACCCTTGTGAATACTTTATCAACCACACCGATTTTTGCACTGTCAGCCGGCACCCACGAACCTATTTGAGCCAAAATCGCTATCAGAGCATTTTGACGCATATATGTTGATTTCCCTGCCATATTTGGACCTGTCAAAATCATAAACTGAGTATCATCACCTGATGTTACATTTGATTTAATTTCCAAATCATTTGCAACATATTCCCCTAACGGCAAAATGTTTTCCAACACGGCATGCCTGCCGTTTTTTACAAGAAAATCATTTGATTCATCAATTACAGGGCAGCAATAATTATTCTCGACCGCAACTGTTGCCAAAGATACAAGAACATCGGCAGCAGCTATGCAATCTGCAATTTCACGAATCTTTGAGACATATTCTTTTGAATATTCTCTAAAATCAGTAAATAATTTGTATTCAAGTTCAGTTGATTTGAATTTTGCCGATAAAACATCATCTTCATGTTTTTTGAGTTCTTCGGTTATAAATCTTTCGGCATTTACAAGAGTTTGCTTTCTGATGTAATCATCAGGAATCATATTGAGATTTGAATTTGTTACTTCAATATAATATCCGAACACTTTGTTATAACCGATTTTTAAATTTTTAATTTCAGTTCTTTCTTTTTCTTTTTCCTCAAAAGATTTAAGCCATTCCTCGCCGCCTGTTAACAAATCTCTGAAATAATCAAGCTCCCCGCTGACTTGAGGTTTTATAATACCTCCTTCTTTCAAAATCATTGGAGGATTATCTACAATTGTATTTTCAATCATTTGAACATAATCGCTGATTTCCTCTGAGTACTCTCTGATTTTTGAGAATAAATCATTATCTAAATCCTTTGTAGCTTCCAACAATTCGGGCAAAACAGAAAGAGAAAGCTTTAAACTCACGAAATCTTTCGGGTTTGCGGATGAATTACTCATTCTTGTAGCCAAACGCTGAATATCATAGATTTTATCGAATAAATCAGACAAATTTAGCCTTACATCGCTTTTAGAAACTAATTCCGATACTGAATTTTGTCTTTTCATGATTTCATCAACATTTTTTAACGGCTGACAAATCCAACTTTTTAAAAGCCTTGCTCCCATATTTGTTTTGGTTTTATCAATTGCCCAAAGAAGGGAACCGTATTTATTCTTTTCTCTTAAAGTTTCGGTTAATTCAAGATTTTTTCTTGTAGAAGCATCAAGTACCATATATTGTGATAATTCATAAGATTCTATGCGCTCAAATTTTGGCATATTTTCTTTTGAATTTTCCCAAATATATGCAAGCAAGGCTCCTGCGGCCTGAAAACCCAATTTATATTTTGAATACCCGAAACTTTCAAGACTTGTTGTTTTAAATACGGTTTTCAAATTATTCTGAGCAAAATTTTCTTCAAAAACAGACGGAGGAATTTTTGAACAATTGTACCTGCTTGTAATTTCTTCAGGCAAATTCACAACTTCATCGGCAACTATTTGAAAAGGTTTTATATCCTGTTTCAAAGCAGGTGCAACGACTTCAGAAGGATTAATTCTGGCAAGCTCTGCCATTACAAGATTTAGCGGAGCCTGAGTAGTTTTGAATTCTCCAGTAGACACATCTGCATAAGAAAACCCGAATAAATCTTTTTTATCGTCTTTATATATTGCGCAAATATAGTTGTTTGAATTCTGTTTTAAAAGATTACTTTCTGTTAAGGTCCCCGGAGTTATGACTCTTGTCACTCCCCGTTTAACAACTTGTCCTGCCTTGACAAATTTAGGATCTTCCAACTGGTCACAAATTACGACTTTAAAATTTTTATGAACCAACTTTTCCAAATACGCATCCGCAGCCTTAACAGGAATACCCGCAAGAGGGACTCTGCCTAACTTTGCGCCCGAATCCCTGCCTGTAAGAGTTAGCTCAAGTTCTTTTGCCATAATTACGGCATCTTCGAAGAAAGTTTCAAAAAAATCACCCATTCTGTACCATAACAGTATCCCCGGATGTTCTTTTTTAATCTTTAAGTACTGCTGCATAGCAGGGGTAGTGTCCTCAATATTCACATCCCAGCTATTAACATGATTGATTTCCCCTTTGCTCATAATATAATATTGATATAAAAATATGAGGATTTCAACATGGGTTGTCTTAAAAATTTTACAAGATCAATATTCTTAACCATTGTGGCTGTTGGCTTTATAGCTTTTGGCGGTCAGAATTGGATTAAAGATTCTATTAATAATTTTTTACACCCCACTCACGATGTAATTTTAGAAAGAGCCCAAAAAGTTGGAGATTTTTCTAAAATTGACAAAGAATTTGAGATAGAAAAAGCCGCAGGATTAATGGGATATAATGCAGTAGTAGCAGAACATAAAGCATCAGGACAAAAAATGATTGTTGTAGACACTTCTAAAAAAGCAATCATATCACAAGCAGATATTAAAGCGCCGGATGCTGAGGCACGCATAAAAAATGCAATTTCAAAATTCAAATATCAAACCGCAGCACTTGAAGAATTCCATATAACAGAAAAAGGAACAATGACATCATACGGTCAGGAGATTCCTTATGTTAAATTCAGAGCCAAGCTTAAAAAACTTCCTATAGGTGAAATTTCGGGGATAATATCGGTTGTTGAAGACGAAAAAGGCAATGACAAAATACTTGTATCCGCAAACCAAGGAGAAAAATATTCTCAACTGATATCCAATGAATTTTTCAAAGTTATAAAATAATAACTTACTGTTTTTACATTTGTTTATATAGTTCTAGCTGCTTTGCAGTAAGCTTTTCCGGTAAAACTATTTTTATTTTTGCATTAAGATTCCCATAACCGCCTGATTTTTTGGGTAATCCCAAATTTTTTAATCTGAGCATTTTGCCTGTTTGAGTCATTTGCGGAATTTGTATTCCGATATTCCCGTGCAGAGTTTTAATCTCCTTTTTACACCCTAATACTGCTTCGGGAGGGGTTATTTCAATTTCCTTTGTCAAATCACATTGATTTATTTCATATTCGGAATCTTTTGGGTGAATAACCAAATACATATCGCCCTTTTGCCCATAAGCATCTGTTTTACCTTCTCCCTTTAATCTGATTTTTTGTCCGTCTTTTATCTCTTTTGGTAATTTTACTTTTATGGATTTATTCTCATGTACAATGCCTGTTCCGCCGCAATGTGAGCAAAATCCTCCGCCGTTGCATTGTGTACATTTTTCCATATTATTATAACGAACTGTAATCGGCCCGTTTGAAAATAAATCTTTAGCTGTTACGTTGAGATTAAGCGTAATATCTAAATCTTCTTTTTTAGAGCGTGATGTTCTCTGTGTTCTGCGTGTTCGTGGTTGTTCAGTCCCCATAGAACCAAAATCAAACCCGCCAAAACCGCCCCTTGTTCCCTGTTGTGCCCCCATCATATCACCGAACAACGAGCTGAAAAAGTCACTAAATCCGCCCATATCTCCGCCGCCGAAGTTAAATTGCTGATAGCTTCCGCCATTTGGATTAAAACCGAAATTCTCAAATCCCGGAGGAGGGGTGTAATCCGCACCACCCTGCCAGTTTGCGCCTAAACTGTCATATCTTTGACGTTTAGCCTTGTCGCCTAATACTTCATAAGCTTCATTAATTTCCTTGAATTTTGCTTCTGCCTCTTTTGTTTTATTTACATCAGGATGATATTTTCTGGCAAGTTTACGATATGCGGACTTTATTTCGGAATCCGTTGCGCCTCTTTTTATTCCTAATATTTCATAATAATCTTTATACTTCATATATTTAAAATCTCCTATACTATATAATAATACAGTTATAAGAGATTTTTAAAATTTTTAATTATTTTTTAATTATGTTAATTATTTTTTAACTCATCGCTTAAAATTTCCAGTTTTTCTTCAATTTGTTTCAAAGAACTTTCATCTTTTAAAAATTTTATAATAGTTTCTTTATCTCCGTAAACAAGAGGTTTTGAATTTTCAACCTGCATTGAAGGGTGAAGCATTGAAACTCTGAGCATGTGTCTGTCTTTTTCAGATACATCCTTTTTAATTGAAAAAGCGATACCTTTTGCAAAGTATTTCGGATCTTTATTTTCACAACCGACATTAATTTGGCTGTAAAATTCGTCTTTTTTAACATAATTTTCAGCCTGCGTTAGAAGGTTTGAAATCATTGCTTTCAGATTAAATTTTTCCAAAATTTTGCCCTTTTCCACTATCGGATTTAGTTTTATTATTATAGCTTTATTTGCATCAATCATCATTTTACCTCTGTTTTATACTTTACGCAACTAATTCCAAATGCGGTTTAAAAGTCTGCATAGCAATTTGTGTATTACTTTCATTTAACTTGTATAAACTTTCCATACTTTCCTGAGATAGAATTTTTGGGAATTTCGCAGGAAGTTTTGGTTTTTGACCAACCATAATTCCGAGTTCGGAATTTCTGTAATAATTATAGCATTTTCTTAAATATGCGTTATATTCGTTGTATTCATCTTCATTTAAAGATTTAATAGCTTGCTTATATTCATCAAATGTTTTACCGAGAGTATTTTTTAATTGTCTTGAATCGTGAGCAATATGTTCGTATTCCGCAAAAAGGTTCGAACCTCTGAATTGAACTTCCGCAAGTGTTCCGTCAGGAAGAATTACATTCATTTGTGTTGTAATATACCCTGAATCCTTGATGGCGGATTTCTCTCTTTTTGAAAGTTCTTTAATATTATATTTGTTTAAATTAATTGCATCTGAACAGTGCTGAATTTGAACATTGTCCCCTGTAGCAAGGATGTAATTTTCCAATTTCATAATTCGATTGTCAGAATAGTATGGAATCCCGTCTAATCCTTTATAATTAGAAATTTTCCTTGTTAATCTCAAAGGTATAATTTCCGGATCATTTAAATGTTTTAAAAATTCATCATCAAATCCGCATTGCTTTAATTTTTCAATTGTTGTAACTTTTCTCTCCAGAGCGCTTTTTATATTACATAAAAGCATTCTGTTAAATACTGGATTTGATTGTTGTTCTGCAAGATACATTTTGACAGGTTTAGCAAGTTCTTCAGCTTTTTCAATTTCTGATGCTGTTAATGTCGGGTCGTTTCTAAATAGACGTCTGACAAGTCTTTGTTCGCTTGTTGTTAATTTTTCCTGATTAAATTTTCTTGCTTTTTTTACTGCCTGCATTGCGTCATCTATTGTTAAGTCTTTCAATTGAAATCGCATACCGACAGCATCTGTTATAAACTCTTGAGCTTCGGCTTCGGTTGAAATTGTTTTTCCGTCTTTTATATTTTTTTCGTATTTTGAATAAATTGAATTTGCATCTTTTGTTCGAATTGAAGATGTTTTCACTTCCGAAATATCTCCAAAAATTTGATTAGCCAGCTTTTGAGAATATTTTCTTTTACTTTTTAAATGGTCTGCCTGACGAATAGCAACATTGCCAAGCTCGCCCTGAACATCAAAATTTTTCAGAGCCTCTGCATCAACTTTTTGCGCTAAAGGTTTTCTCAAATTTGCAGCCTTAACCGGCATAGTAATTTCCGGTTTAATTCTGAATACAGCTTTATTTTTAGCGGCAAGCTTTAAGCCCTTGGTTATCAGACTTACATAACTCATAAAATATTCCTTTTATCCCCTGTATATATATAAAGTATTTTTTAATAAAAAAATTGCCTCAATGTAAAGTTATATTGCAATAAATTCTATTGAACTCAAAACCTTTTAATGATAAGATTTATTCAAGCGGAGATATGTGAAAGTGCAAAGAAATTTTTTAGACAAATTTTTAGATAAAATATTGAATTTCCCCGGTTGGGTAAAAGAAATTATTTATGTAAGACTAAAAAATGATATCACTCCCGAAAGTGATTTAGCATACACTTTTGCGACTTTTAAACCGGCATTATCAGATAAAGGGAAATGCGAACTCAATACAAAACAATCGGGTTTTGATTTAAATATTTATAATATTTTTGAGTATTGCGATAATGGTGCAAGCATCTCGGATATTACACTAAATACATATCTTTCAATGGAAGAAATTGCAAATTATTTTCTTTTTGCGGTAGATGAAGGGTATATTCAAATCCCTGATAATTCTCAAATACTAAATATTGCAGGATTTCTTGCCGGAAAATTCCGAACCGGTGAATATTTTATGCAAGATGGGATAATATCCGAGCAGCAACTTGATGATGCAGTGCTAAATTACGAACACAGAGCAAAAAAACATAATAAGAAATTCGGTCAATCTCTGATTGAACTGGGTTTAATCTCTCAAAAACAACTTGATATTTTGCTCAAAATTAAAGAAGAAGCCCAAAAGAGATTTATACTTGATCATAATGAAGTTCCCAAAATTACGGCAACAAAGGATTATGAAACTATTATTCAAAATCTAAGGCAGGAAAATCAGCAATTAAAAACACGAATAAACGAACTGTTAGGCGGTAAAAAAAATGTATAATGAAAATACACAACCTGAAAAACTCGTAAATTTTGTAAGAGACGGGCTTGTAGAAACAGAGCATTACGGATATGTTGTCAGATGTTCAAAAAATCACGTGGCAGAAAAAATCGGAGACGATAAAAATTATCCGTTTTATCTGCGTTCCTGCGCAAAGCCATTGCAAGCCGCATTACTTGTTGATTATGGTTTAGATAAAGCTTTTGATATGTCATCTTCTGAAATTGCCGTTTGTTGTGCCTCACATGCAGGTGAAGGAGTGCATATAAATATATTAAAAAAACTTATGGAAAAATTTGGGATTGCCGAATCTGATTTAAAATGCGGAATTCAAGACCCGCTATCTTTAAGAGCAAGGAAAAAATTACTTTTAAATGACGAAAAGCCCACTGTTTTGCACAATAACTGTTCGGGTAAACACATAATGATGCTCGGGCTGTGCAAATTGAAAGGTTATGACATTGAAAATTACGATGATATAAATCATCCGCTTCAACAGGAAATCAAAAAACGCATATACGAATTGTGCGGGGTTAAACAAGAATATCCTATAACAAAAGACGGATGCGGAGTTCCTATTTGCTCAATGCCGCTTGCAAATATGGTCAAAGGATATTTGAATTTGTTTTGCTCTGACAAATATTCAGCTATAAAAGATGCATTTTTAAATAATCCTTACATAATAGGCGGGGAAAATCGCACAGATACTAAAATTTTAGAAAACAGCACAAACATAATTGCAAAAGTCGGTGCAGGCGGGCTGATTATTGTCATTAATACCGAAATAGAAGAAGGTTTTGTTGTAAAAATTTGTGATGCGGATATGCACTCAAGAGAAGTGGTAGCAATAGACTTAATAAATAACCTCCATTGGGCAAATATTGATACAAATCACGATATCTTAATTAACAGCGGAGATAAAGTAGGTTATATCGAAAGTTTGGTATAAATATATGAAAGATGTTCAGAACACTCAAGATTACAGAAACGTAGATATACAAAAGGTCGGAATTACTGATATTGACCTGCCTTTGACAATTCAAAGAAAAAATAAATCGGATTTGGTTGTGTCAGGAGTTGCAAGAGCTGCTGTATCTTTGCCAAGAAATTACAAGGGTACTCACATGAGTCGTTTTGTTGAGGTTTTTAATGAATGGCGTGAAAATAATATGCTTGGTGTTGATATTAAAGGATGCCTTGAAAAAATCATAAAAAAACTTCACGCTCAAAGCGGAGAATTGAAATTCAAATTCAAATATTTTATAAATAAAAAAGCTCCAATATCAAGACTTTCAGCTCCAATGAGCTATGACTGTTCATTTGAAGGAAAAATTGATGAGAATAACAATTATAAATTTATATTAGGGGCAAAAGTTCCGGTTACCACTCTTTGCCCGTGTTCAAAAGAAATTTCGCAATACGGAGCGCACAATCAAAGAGCCATAATAAGCGTAAAAATTTCGTATGATGAAAAAGAGCATATCTGGCTCGAAGATTTAATTGAGCTTGTGGAATCTTGTGCATCTTGCCCATTGTATTCTCTTTTAAAAAGGCAGGATGAGAAATATGTAACAGAAAAAGCATGGGAAAACCCTCGCTTTGTTGAAGATGTTTTAAGAGAAGTCGTTATAAAATTACGCAATCATCCTGTTGTGAAAGAATTTGAAGTTGATTGCGAAGCCTTTGAAAGTATACACAACCACAGCGCATGGGCTTATCAAAAAGAAGTTAAATAATTTTTGTTTTTATGTAATATGTAAGTTGTAGATTCTATTACAACTCAATATATTATTTGGAATGGAGTACGTTCTATAATTTTAATTTCAATGCTTGAAACCCGATATCCTCAATCTTATTTGTCATATTTTTAAATTCGGCTAGAAAATAATCAAGCGCAAATAGCACATGCGTACCATCTTGCGATTC
>CACXFH010000128.1 GCA_902766975.1 uncultured bacterium
CAGAGAGGAGGGGATTCGAACCCCTGGTGGAATTGCTCCCACACAACCTTTCCAAGATTGCACCTTAAGCCGCTCGGACACCTCTCTGTATATTCTTAATTATCTCTTAAACGCTGTGACTCGTCAAGTTCTAAATATTCACTCTCGTCATATTCTTTTGTCTTATATGCCTTATCTATTTTTGCATCCGTAAGCAATTGCAACAATTTGGCATAACTTACACATTTTTTGCCTTTTATGCCTTCTGTTACCATCTCTATCATTCCGTTAGGTAATAATTTTATTCTCAATTTGCCCATAAGCCTATCCTACATTGATTGTTAATACAATTGAATTGTTCTCATCCACTCTCTCATCTTCTAAATGTAAATTGTACTGTTGTAATCTGCTCATTATTGTGCGATATGTCAAATCCTGAATGTTTAGTGCATATTCATCTTTTAAATCTTTTAGCATATCATTGCATTTTTTTTCATCCGAAATACGATTTATTTCCAAATTGTACGATTCTGTGGATGAATTTTTTGAATATATCAATTGCATTCCGAACATTTCACACGAAATATTCAATCCGTCCGATTCTATTCCCGTTGCACCATGTTCTGATAATGTTTTTATCAAAGCTTCTTTATTTGTATAATTTGTAACCATACTCCTTGATGTGATATTTTGCTGTCCGGCTATAATATTTACCAAAGAAATGCGCTGCTCTGTTTCTATTAAAAAGGGCTCCCTTTTATTTTTTCTTATAAATTTATAATTTGTATTACTGTATCGGAATCGAATTTCCAAATCCGTAGACTTTGTAATATTTTCAATATTATGCTCTTTTAATACCTCTAAAACTTCAAATCTGTTTTTATAATCAGTTTTATAGCAGTAATAAAATATTTCTTTTGATTTTAAATCCCGTATATTCTTTTTTAACATAACCTCAAAAGTTTTCATCAAAATTTCTCCCTGCTTTGTAAGGTATGATGCAGGAGCTTTTCTTGCTAATAGAGGAATATGCTCATTTAAAGATATAAATGCACAATATCGTGAATTGTATAATTCCCAATGTACATTAAGCCCGTTATTCAACATATATGTATCATTTTTTAATTTATACGGAATTCCTAAATTTTCCATCAAATAATTAACTTGCTCAAGTTGAATATTTGTAGCAACCTTAATTAACTGTAAATTTTCATTCTCTATATCCAAGTCAGGTTTTATTTTATATTTGGTTTTTTGTCTGGCATCCGGGCTTATTAAAAATCCCATAGGAAATGCTTTCAGTACAATTGACATTATTTATCCTTTCTATACTTCAAGAGTTCTGCCGCCGCGTGATGCATTTATATCATCTTTTTTATTTGAATTATATGTTTCCATATCAGACTTTTTAGTCGCCGCAACCGCTCTTACATTAGCCCATTCACGCAATGATATAATTTGTTCTTTTTGAGTTACGGACAAAGGTACTACATTTTTTATCGAATTGGTTAAATCCTCAAAAGTCAATTCTCTTTTATTAAAAAATGCCTCATACAAGGAGTCAATAATTAGTTGTTCAATCTCAGCGCCCACAAACCCTTCAGTCATTTGTGCCAATTTTTTACACAGTGTGGAATTAATTTCTATATTGCCCGCAACATCACTATTTTTCAAACGTTTTTCAAGATGTAATTTAAAAATTTCTTCCCGCTCTTTTTCTGTCGGCATATCTACAAAAAATATCTCGTCAAATCTTCCTTTGCGCAGAAGTTCAGGTGGTAAACCGCTGATATTATTTGCTGTTGCGATTACAAATACAGGAGATTTTTTATCCTGCATCCAGTTTAAAAATGTCCCGAATATTCTTGATGATGTCCCGCTATCACCGTTTGAATTTATTCCGCTCAAACTTTTTTCAATTTCGTCAACCCATAAAATCGACGGTGCAACGGCTTCTGCTGTTTTTAAAGCCTTGCGCATATTTTCTTCCGAACTCCCCACAATCCCTGCAAATATTTTGCCAAAATCAAGTTTTAATAAAGGCAATTGCCAAATCGCACTGGTCGCTTTTGCCGTTAAACTCTTTCCGCAACCGGGGACACCGGTAATTAATACTCCCTTAGGAGAAGGTAAGCAATATTTCTTAGCAGCCTCCGACCACGAATTGTTCCTTTTTTGAAGCCAAGCTTTAAGATTTTCAAGCCCGCCGATATCATCTATTTTGTATTCTGAATTTATAAATTCAAGAATTCCTGTTTTTTTGATAACCTGCATTTTTTCACTCAAAATGGTATCTAAATCTTCAATGCTGATTTTTCCGTCATTTACCATTGCTAATGCAAAGGCATTTTCTGCTTCTTGCAATGTCAAACCTAATGCAGCTTTGCATAGTTTTTCTTCATCATCCGAAGTCAATTCTGTTGTATCAATCTGAGTATTTTGAATTACCATTTTTGAAAATTTTGCCTTAATATCCTCTAAAGTCGGCAATGGCATATCTACTACCGTAATTTCTTTTGACATTGTATCCGGAATTATAAGTTCAGAAGACAAGAAAATTACATTCTTTCTGAACTTATCCGTTTTTAAATTACTTATAATATCTCTTAAATGTCTTACTGTATTGTAGTCAACCTGACGCCCTTTTATCCCAAAATATACGTGAAAATCACACATTACAAATACTGCATGTTTTTTTACATTCTTTATGAAATCAATTGCTTTATCAGGGGTGTTTGTGCCTTCCATTACCTGATTATTTAAAATAAATCCGTTTGTTTGTGTCCATACATATACTTCTCTCGGTATTTTGACAAGCTTTTCCGAACTTGAAATATTCTTTATAAGATTAATAGCTCTTTCTTCTTCAAAGGTTGTTATATATATGTATGGAAATCTTGCTCTAAATAATCTTGTTATTTGCGATATGAATTTATTGTCCATCTCAAAATTCTCTCAACTTTCTAATAATCATTATTTTACATTATTTTCAGACAGTTGTAAACAAAAATTATTTTGTAAATTTTCAAAATCTCCCATACCATTAATCTCAATCTGACCGTCAGGATTAATATGAAGTTCAATTTTGTTTTTGTATTTCATAATTTCTTCTTCGTTATACCTGTCGGTAAGAAAAATATATCTTTGGTTTGATGACCCTACCCACGGACGTGAAATATCAAAATTTTCTTTTTCAAATTCTCCGTCTATAAGTAAATCAATTTTGTTTAATAATTTTTTAATATCTTTATCTTTTTTTGATTCTAATTCTTCAATTTTGTATCCGGTAAAACAAACAATTGAAAGCCCTGTTTTTTTTATTTCAGTTGCAAGGTTTGAAAGTTCTTGAGCTTGTTCAAACGGTTCTCCGCCCAAAAAAGTTACCCCTTCAATATCTTGCTCGGATTTTATCAATTGTATAAGTGTATTTATGCTGTAATACTCTCCTGAATTAAAATCCCATGTTTCCTTTGCAAAACAGCCATTGCAATGTCTTGAACAACCCTGAACCCATATACAAAAGCGTTTGCCCGGTCCTTCTGCTATTGTGTTTTTAATTATTTTATAAATGCGCATTTAGTCTACTGTTCTTTCTTGTTCGACGGAAAATTTAGGCTGTTTTGGGATAGAAAAATATGATTTTACCGTAATCATATTTAAAATTTTTTCTTTGAAATTATCTTTTACTTCCGAGATTTTTATAAAATCTTCTTTATTACTGAAAAATCCGTTTAAGTTACGATATTCAACAATTCTTTTTGCCATAACTATATTAATTCCGGGCAGAGATGAAATCGTTTCAGTATCAGCAAGATTAACATCAATTTTGTCACTTGCGGATAAATCCTGCATATTATAGACATCCTGTTTAATTCCGGCTTCTTTTCTTGGTATATCTTGTTTATCAAGCTCATCAAAGTTTACTATGATTTGTTTATTCTCTGAACATTCGCTAAATTTCTTATTTTGATATTCATATTTTTTTGTATTGTGTGTTTGTATTTTTGGTATAAATTCTTCCATTCCGTTAAGGATGGCATTTTTTTCGGTTAAATCGAAAAATTTGATATTTAATCTTCCGCTTGATTTATCTATATATGAGAATAAGGAATCCACGTTTGTATATTCATCATAGACAGAGCAGATATCAAGCCAGCATGCTCTTATATTTTCATTGTTGGTTTGGTCAATAACAAAAGCTTTAAAGATTTTCTTATCCGAATTTTTGGGATTTTCAATTACCGTAATTTTTTTGTAAGAGAAATATCTGATAATACAAAAATCGTTTTTTAGTGTTTGGTTGTTGTATCTCAGTCCCGGAGGGACAGAGTTAATGCCGATATTTTTAAAATATTCCTGTTTTGCTTTTCTTGAAAATAATTTAAATGAAAATACCCCTAAAATAATCAAAAGTATTGCGTTGGCAACAGCGTATGAAAATATTATTGTCAATAAAAAATATATAATTAAAACGGGTATTATTAATGCTTTTATTTTTATGTTCATACCCCGTAAATATATATCAATATTGTGTGGAATACCATAATTTAAATGAATGAATTATTTTTTATTTACCCTCTTGAAATTTTTTTAATATTATATTACAATCATAGTAGTTAGTATAAAAGTAGGAGTTAAATTATGGCTTGCGGCTTTTTGGAAATGGAAATTTTGAATACCTTTTGGAATATGACTTCAGAGAATGAGGACAGAGATATTTCTATTCAGGATATTGTGGATGAGCTTTCATCTAACGGGGTGGAAAGAGCTTATACCACAATAAAAACCGTCATGGACAGATTGGTTGCAAAAAGTATTCTTGTTCGCTATAAAACCGGCAAAAAGTTTTTCTATAAAGTTACAATGGACAAAAGAGAAATGGCTCTTGATATGATGAAAGAGTTCACGGACTATTTCTTTGGCGGGGATATTTCTAAGATGGTTCGTTTTGTTGAAAAAGAAACCGTAGAGTTTCTTGTAAAATAATTATGACTGAAGATATTGCTAATAACAGATTTTATGCTGCGAATTTGCTGCGTCTTGTGAGGTTGGGGCAATTGAGTGTCAAAGAGGCGATGTTAAAATATCCGAAGGATACTAAAGATGAGAGTTTGATAGCGGCATATCACGCTTTAATTCATTATGAAGCCGATGAAGACATAAGAGCAAAAGACATCTTGTATCGTGAAGAACAGGACGATTATTTGGAATTTATTTATACTACCCTTGAAAAAGGAGAAGATTTGCCTCAAAATATTATAGATTCGTATAAAGAATTTTATGATTTTGCTCCGATTTTACATGAAAAAAACGTAAAAGGTTTTTGGAAAAGTTTTTGGAAAAATATAAACGTAAAGGATGATTAAAATGAAAAAAATATTAGGATTAGTTCTGGCAATAGTTTTCATAATATCAATTGTACCGGTTGTAGGTGCTTGTCATTCAAAAAAGCCAAAGGAAGCTGTGAAAATCAGTAGAGCTATCCAAAGCAGTAATGCTGTCATTCTTGCGACAATGAATGATGATATGCCGCAGGGAAATACTTTGTGGGTAGGGACTTTTCAGATTGTTTGGAATGAGGTTGTTGATAATTTGATTCATCATCCGATTGAATTTGTTGGCGGAACGACGAAAACCGCTCAAAATCTTAATAAAAAAGAATTTACAAAAAATGATATAGGCAAAAATTCATATTATACAAAATACGGTATTGTATCGCCAAAATTAAAAAAAGAAATTGAAAAAGGGATAAAGGATAAATTTAATGAAACAAGTGACATATTAGATGCTTTCGATTTTACATACAGTCCGATGAAAATGTTTTTCTATGCGATGCTAAAAAAAGATTTCAAATTTCTTGAACCTTTTGATAAGCTTTCAGAAAACGTTTTTGGCAATGTAAGCAATGAAAAAGTTAATTATTTTGGAATTGATTCTCGTAGTGAAGGTAAACTTTATAAAAATGTTTCCGTGCTATTTTATAATTCCTCAAACGATTACGCTGTCAAACTCAATACCCAAACAAATGATAAAGTAATTTTATACAGAACTGATGACGATAAAAAATTTAGTGAGTATTTTAAAGATATTAAAGTAAAAGACAAGACATATAATGAACGCAAATATTTTGGGATTTATGACAGATTGAAAGTTCCTGATATTTCATTATATTTGACAACGAATTTCCCTGATGTCGAAGGGCGAGAAATAAAAAATTCCAATTTTAAAATAGACCAAACAATAGAAACAATCGATTTTAAAATGAATAATGAGGGTGTAAAGCTAAAAAGCGAAGCCGCTATAATGATGAAGGCAACCTCTGCAGGCGGGGCTCGTCCTCAGATAAGATATTTTTATTTTGACAAGAAATTTATTTTGTTTTTAATAGAGGATGGCAAAGATGTCCCCTATTATGCAATGAAAGTAACTGATATAGCTGCTTTGAATAAAACAGGAAGAAAGTAGTTTATGACAAATGAGCTTTTTTCAAGAAACATTTTATATTGGGGTGAAGAAAAACAAAAATTGTTATCATCAAAACATGTTGCAGTTTTTGGTTTAGGCGGGGTCGGCGGTTTTTGTGCCGAAGCTCTCGCAAGAGCAGGAGTCGGAAATCTTACCCTTATTGATTTTGATACCGTATCAAAATCAAATATTAACCGCCAAATTGTGGCATTGCATTCAACTATCGGTAAAAAAAAGACTGAACTTTTTGAAAAAAGATTAAAAGACATTAATCCTGATATAAATATCAATGTAATAAATGATTTTTATAATGATAGTGCAAAAACTTCCTTTATGATTTTTGAAAAAGAGAATAAGGGAGATGGTCAATACGATTATGTTGCGGATGCAATAGATACAATGCGTTCAAAAATTCACCTTTTAAAAATCTGTTATGAAAATAAAATTCCGATAATAAGCTCAATGGGTGCGGGAAATCGTATTGACCCGACGAAACTTTATATTGCGGATTTAAAAGATGTGGAAAACCGCAATGCTCCCTTTGTTTCAAACGTAATATATCAACTGAAAAAATCAGGTATAACAGAAGGTATAACCTTTGTTTGTTCAAGAGAAACTCCGCATGTTCGTGAAAAAATAACAGAAAGAGAAGGAATTGTGACAAATTCGGGTGAACAAATTGAATTTAATAAAATTATTCCGTCCTCCACACCGTTTGTTGCTTCATGTGCAGGTATTTTTATGGCATCATATATAGTACAAAAATTAGTTAAATTTTAATTTTTTCTTATTATGTTCATTAGTACTCAAATCTTGCGATGTATTATTTATATTATTTGAATTCTTGGAATTAGAAATATTACTGTTTTGATTATTTAATTGTCCGATTACTGCACCTGCATTAAGTGGATTCATTGAATTTGGAGTTTTATTCTTAGAATTTAATCCTAAGCGATTATTATTATTTGTATTTTGACCAATGTTGTTATTAGATTTGTTTATATTGGTTGTATTTATATCATTTATTCTGCTTGCGGTGCTGTTGTTAACGGCGTTTTTAGTGTTAAACATAGTATTTTGGCTTGTCATAAATGTTTGTTGTGCTGCTTGCCGTGTTTTGTTTGAAGATTTATTTGCAACTTTAATTTGATTATTAAGTGATTTTGTAACAACTTGAGCACGCTTAGAATGTTTTGCCGTAACTTTATTTACACCTGCAGCATCATACGCAGAGCTTTGAGTAACTCCTGATGCGGCATTTGTGCCGCCTGCAAGATTTTGAACTGTCGGTGCAACTGACATGGTAATACCTGCAGCCATTGAGGTCATATTACCGTATTTTTCCATAGCTATCCCTGCGGCTTTTGTGTACGGATTACTTTGCATAGCTTTTCCGACTTGTGCAACACTTTGCCCAAGCATTTGACTTGCCTGTCCTACTTTTGATGCTGCATCAGCAATGCCACTTGTTGCCCCTGCAGTTGTTCTTGCATTTGTTACATTTGATGATGCAACAGCAATCGAATTCTTATATGCAACATTATGCTGGTGTGTGTTATGTCTTATTGATTCTGAACTTTTGACATTATTCTTATATTGTTTATTTATATTATATATTTTTCTGTTTGTTTGTGAAATGGTGGTATTGGATTTTTGTAATAAAGAAGTCTTATTGTCTAATTTTGTATTGAACTCATTTTGTCTGGTTGTCGCTTCTTCTTCAGTTTTTGCATCTTCAACATTAAAATTAGATTGGAGTTCTTCTGCTTCGTGGCTATTTGTTTCCATGACTTTTTGTTCTTCCGATATCTTATTTTCTTCAACAATTTGTTTTTTCATATCGGTTTTTTGTTTACTTACTAATTTCGCGGTTTTTTCTTCAGTCTCTTTATTATATTTTTCATTCTGCGATGCTTGTTTGTTCATTCTATCATTTTCGCTGTTCATGAAATTTGTTGCATCTTTGGTTTTATCTCCGGCTTTGTTTTCTTTGGCTGTAGCCTGAGTTGTAGCAATCAGTCCTACTCCGCCCACAGAACTTTGAGCCTGCTGATATGCTTGTTCTGCAGCTTGTTGATCAGCTAAATTTTTTTCTTTTTGGGTATTATGCTGTGTTGTTCCGTTTTGAACTTCTGATGATGTATCGGATTGTGATGAAGTTCCTGTTTGGTTTGCTTGTGCCAATGCAGCATTAACTTTTGATAATTTTGATTGTAATGACATGGATGCAGAACGAGTTATATCTGAATCCATCATTTCGGTAATCCCTTGTTTAATTGTTTCTAATTCGTCCTTGCTGTATTGATTTAAAGCTTGATAATTTACTTTTGTGGGATCACTAACGTCGTGAGATACAGTCATATTTGTAGAAATTGACTTTTGAGTATTTGATGTTCTTGTTCCCAAATCCCCAACATTAGCTTTCCGAATCATAATAGATCCGTCTTTTGTCATAGATTTATCTACAGATAAATTCTGTCCCCCTCGCTTGTGTTTTAAGGGGTTAATTGTATTATTAAAATTTAATCCGTTAATATTATTAAACATTTTTAAACTCTCTCATGTATGTAAAAACAATAAATTTATTAAAATTCCGACAAAATTAAAAAACTTTACATTACGTTACATAAAGTTCATAATTTATGCTATAATGGAACCAAAGGAAAATTTTATGAATATTTTTGTTACGGGTGCATCTAAAGGTATAGGCAAAGTTATAGCGCAGGAATTAAAATCTTCCAAACATAAAGTTTTTGTGAGTTCAAGGAATGAGCAGGCATTGAAAGAATTAAAACCTGCGGGGTATATATTATGTGATTTGGCTAACGAATACGAGTTGTCAAAACTCGGGGATTATATTGCTGAAAATAAAATTGATGTATTGATAAATAATGCAGGTGAATATATTTATTCTGAAATTGAAAAAACAAAGGTAAATAAGTTAAATCATATAATTTCGGTAAACTTAAAAGCTCCGATTTATCTTACTGCACGTGCAGTTCCTTATATGAAAGAGAAAGGTTTCGGAAGGATAATAAATATCGGTTCAATTTCCGGCGTAATGGGTGAAGCAAATGCAAGTTTGTATTCTGCAACCAAATCAGGATTAATTGGTTTTGCAAAAGCTACGGGGTTAGAACTTGCGCAGTATGGTATAACAGTAAATACGATAAATCCTGGGTGGGTAGAAACAGAACTTGGCAAAGATTCAATTGAACAGAGTGATTTTAGCCGACAGGAGATTATAGATTGTATTCCGCAAAAGAGATTTGTTACACCAAAAGAGATTGCAGGCATGATAAAATATTTGATAAGCGAAGATGCTAAAGGGGTTACAGGGCAATCGATTAATCTTTGTGCCGGATTAAGTGTCGGATTTTAATTTTTGTATTATAATATGGAAAAATAATAGTAGAATTAATCTATGCCGAAGTGGTACTCTGCCGAGCAAAATGATTGAGTATCATTTTGCGAGAGGGTTTACCCTGAGGGAACTTCCGCCACTGAGTGCATAATTTGATTGATAACTGAATAGAATTATAGTAGAATTAATCTATGCCGAAGTGGTACTCTGCCGAG
>CACXFH010000129.1 GCA_902766975.1 uncultured bacterium
CCTCACCCGAATTTCTAACTTTCGCAAGCTGCTCAAGTTGAAATTCTACCCTCAGCTAACGGCTCTGCCGACGCATACAGGCTTACACAAAAATTTTAAGATTCTGAAATAAATTCAGAATGACAAAATTTTCGGTTTGCTTTGTATCCCGCCGAAATGACGCTGAGAACGAAATAATGAAAGTGTAACAAAAAGTAAAAATATAATGGAAATTAGGCAATTCTGAATTTTTACGTAATTTAAAAACAAGGTGAAAAGTATTATGAAAAATAAAAATTTACGACGAAACTCAATCATTAAGGCGAACGCTCCAATCGTTAAATTTATGAATTTGGTATGGGGCTTGTAATACAACATGAATTGAGTCGGTTTGTACTCTCTTTCAAAAGTAGAGGGTGATGACCGAAGAAGGTAAAAGGTAATGATTTCTAAATTAACAGCAAGTACAATATATTCAACATTAGGAAATAACAGTTCACTTATCCCGCTAGGAATTAAAGATGTCGCAAACAGTTGCGGACTGACAGCAGCTTCTTATATTGCAGGCGACAAAGTAGAAGGAAAAGACAGATTTATTGATGAGTTTGGTACTCAGGCAATTTGGCTCGGAGGAATACCTGCTTATAAATATCTTTTGGATAAAACGTTATTTAAGCACTTCAAACTTGATTCCGAAATCGATGTGAGAATTTTCAAAGATAAGGAAATTTTGTCTTTGGCAAAACAATTTGCTCCAACCGAAGAAATCGCACAGAATATTACTAAAGCTGCTGAAAAACAAAAACTTTTTAAATCTCTTACTATGGCAAAATTTGTTGCCTCTACTGCATTAACAGCATTATCTTATTTCGGGCTTACAAAATTCAGACATAAATATACCGAAAATCAAATTAAAAAAGATTATATTGAAAATAAAAAGAAAAATGCAGAGCAATTCGGTTCAAGAGAAATTCCGTTTTCATCAAAATTTTCAGCATTTCATAATTATAAAAAATCCGCGCAAGTGTCCTTTACCGGTGGAATTCAGGATTTTATGTTCAATCCCGTTAAAAATCTTATGATTGTTGATGGTGTTATAACAGGCGAAAGGCTTTCGCATTCCAGAAATCCTCAGGATTTTATGGGGTATGTTATAAAAGAGGGCAGTTTCTGGGCTTTTATGTATTTTGCAGGTCCTTTAATTGCGAAGGCTCTCGAAAAGCACTCGGAAAAAGTTAATAATAAATCAATCGATTTGGATGCTAGGGTTATTGAAAACGAAAAATTTAAAGAGGCATTTAAAAATGGCTCTTTAAAAGAGCAACTTGAGAAATTTAAGTCAAATACTACTGATGCTGATATTTACAAATTCTCTGTCAACCCCGAAACTGACAATCTTATAGTAGATATGGCTAAAAAATCCGATATTTTGCCAATGATGAAAACTTCAATGTTTAAAAAATCCGATACGGTTGTAGATACGAGAAAATACGTTGATTTGGATGATTTAAAAGGTTTTGGAGCAAAAATAGAAAAACTTTTAAATCAATATGAACAATCGGGAGAAGATATTGATACGTTCTTTAAATCCGTAAGAAAATTAAAAAGAGCGTCAGTAATTAAAAATATGGGAGCTTGTATTGGGGCATTGGGTGTTCTTGCTCCTGCTATTATGCTGATGATAAGAAAATTCGGAAATAACAGCGAGTATCAGGTTAAAAAAGATATTGAGGCGAAACTTGATTCTCAGGCTTAGCTTACGGGTGATTGCTTAAAATTATTGTTATGGTATAATCATAAAATCATTAAAGTTGTAGCAGGTCGGCGTATTTGCCGGCAAATAAGAAAGGAGTTTTATTATGTCAAAATGGGTATGCAGCGTTTGCGGTTATGAATATGATCCTGCTGAAAACGGGAATGTTGCGTTCGAAGATTTGCCTGATGATTGGATTTGCCCTCTGTGCGGAGTCGGCAAAGACCAGTTTGAACAAGCTTAAACAAATATGCATATTAAATGCGCCGATATATTTATATCGGCGCATTTTTTAGTATAATATTTCTATGGAAAAGGATGCAAAAGATTTAATCAAATATTTCAGAAGCATCGGGCTGGAAGTTCATACTTCAACCCAAGCACGGGGGAATCAGGGTTTTTATATGAAAAAGCGCATTGATGTTTCTAAAAATATTCCTCAAGATAGAGTTGTTCCTGTTTTATTGCATGAATTTGCGCATTATATTCATTCACGAATTGAACCGTTTATGGAAAAGACGGGCGGAACTTTGGAGGCTGTTTTTGATGATGATTGCGCAAAATTTTACGAAAACGAATTGTTGGAGATTACAAAATTTGTTGATAAAAACTCAAAGTGCGAAAGGCTTTTGTTCCATAAAAAGCTTATAAAAGAAAAAATAACCGAATATGAACAAATTATAAAAAATAAGTATCCGAAATTTCAACGCTCTAAAAAATTTACTGAATTCAATAAATATATAAAAAATTCTAGTGCGAAATATCTTTTAAAATACGACAGAGTAAAACTTGTTACGGGAGCTTTTAATCGTAAAGTCAAGCTTTATACAATTGATAATATCGAAAATGATTTTACCGACATGCCAAAAGAATTTGCCGCATATATAAGGCTAAAATCTGGTCAGAAAAAACAAGCCCGCATAAGTGCTAAAATTAATAAAATGAATAAATATTATTCAAAACCAACTGAACTTTTTGCCAGATTTGTCGAAGGTCTTTATATAAATTCGGAGCAAGTAAAAATGCTGGCTCCAAACTGTTACAAACGATTTTATGAATTGTTAAATGCCGGTTATTATAAAGAATTGCGCAAGGTAGTTTCTAATCTAAATTTAGTATAGAATAGAATAATTTTTGTCCGAGATTACGTTTAGCTTTTGCCTGCGTATTTTTCAATTCCATATCTTTAAGTTCATATCCGACTTTATTGAACAGAAAATCTATTGTCGCTTCTTTTCTTTCCTGATCGCTTTTGTATTCGGCTCTGATTTTATCAAGTTCGCAGTGGTCAAGGAATTTCCCGCCGCAAATATAACAATCGTCAACTACAATTTCGCCGTTGGATGAAGTAGTATTTTTTACCATCTGTCCTCCGCATGCAGGGCAAATTCTTATTGCATCTTCATCAACTTGTGCAAATGTTTTACCGTGAAGTTTTTCTTTTAAAAGTTCTATATCTTCATGTTCTTCGTTAAACTTGTCAAACTCTCTGTTATCAAAGAAAATACCACCGCAGCCGTTTGTGCATATATCTATATTTATTCCCTCTGACGGAATATAAACTTTTTCCATTTCTTTGCCACAAGCAGGGCATTTAATTATATCCGTTGTATCCATATTTTCTCCTTTTTATATTAAATTATATGTTATCTGCGCACTTTTTAAATCGTTTAAAAAGTTGAACATATAAAATAATGTTGTAAAATATTTTTATGAAAAAAAGATATTTGGCTTTATTATTATTTTTAATATTTGCAGGGAATGTATCATTCGGTTTTCAAATTGTTTACCCCAAAAAACAATCTGTTACGATAAATTCAGATAAAACATTTTTTATAGGTAATGAAAAAAAGTACAAAACTTTAAAAATCAATAATACCGCAGTGAAACTTCATCCCTCTGGCGGGTTTAAACACGTTGTAAAACTTGACTACGGGCAGAATGTTTTTATAATTGATAACGGAGAGCAAAAACAAACATTCAAAATAAATCGTCCCATTCCTGCAAAAAATTCTTCAACACCACCGCAGCAATTAAAAGCAATTTATTATGAAAATCCCATAGTTATCATAACAACCAAAGAGAATGTGCCTTTGCGCTCAACTCCTGTTGATGCCGGATTAAACAGATTGCAGCATCTGCCGTTTGGTACGGAATTTATAGCAATAGGGGAAGAACGAGGATTTTATCGGGTAAAATTAGGACGTGACGGATTCGGGTTCATCTCAAAGGATTCTGCCCAAAAATTCGATAACTCCGTTATTAGTTATGCAAATATTCAATACTCCGCGCACAAAAGTAATAAAGATGAAAAACTTGTTGAAATATCTTTGGATAAAAAAGTTCCGTATACAGTTTCTGATAACAATTCAGGACTTGATATTGCTTTGTATAATATTGACAACCACTTGTACGAAAAATATGAAGACCATATTGTAGGGAAACCGTTTGGGTATTCATCCTATTACAACAACGACGGAACACTTGTTATATCAATGAAAAATTTCCCAAAAGTAAATCCTCAATATTTATTAAAAAATTTAAAAATTACAATCGACCCGGGACATGGGGGAAGCGAAAGCGGTGCTATTGGCTGTCTTGGGGATAAAGAAAAAGACATAAATCTTGAAATCGCTAAAAATCTCCGCAGCAAGCTTGAAAAAGCAGGTGCAAAAGTCTTAATGACAAGAGAAGACGATTCGTATGTCGGATTGAATGAACGTGTTGAAAAATCAAATTATTTTAATGCTGATATATTTTTGAGTATTCATAATAATGCCCTGCCTGATTCTGCGGCGGATAGAGATGCGACCGGTACCGAAGCATATTATTTTTATCCCCAATCTAAAGAATTAGCCAATATTCTTGCAAAATCCGTTACAGATAAAACAGGATTTAAAAACGGCGGAGCAAGGGGTAAAAGTCTTGCAGTCGTCCGCAATACGCAGAGTATAGCTGTACTTTTGGAAGTCGGATATTTAATAAATCCTGATGATAATTCAAAATTAATTAATAAAGATTTTCAGGATAATGTTACTGATGGTATAATTGACGGATTAGAGAGGTATTTAAAACAAAATGGTATATAACGGTGAAAAACTCGGGGCATTTATTGTTCCGACAGGAGTTGGTGCAAGTATTGGCGGATATGCCGGTGATGCCTCGGCTTATGCAAGAAAATTCGCACAAAAATCAAAATTAATTGTAAATCCGAATGTTGTAAATGCCGGCGGACTTTCAGGGATAACAGATAATATGCTTTATGTCGAGGGTTATACTTTAGACAATTTTTTTAAAGGAAAAATAAATTTAGTTCCATCATTTAACAATAAAATCGGTATTATTTATGACAAATCAATCCCTAATGATGTTTTAAATATTCATATCAATACCCAAAACGCCATAAAAACCGTTTACGGTATCAATATACTTGATTATGCCGAAACTGAGGAAGAAGTCGGGGTGAAATTTTATCTTACTGATGAGGGCATATCTGTCGGAAGTGTCGAAAATATTTTAACCGTTGAAAATGCCTGTCAAAAGCTAACAGAAGCGGGCTGCGAAGCTATAGCGATTGTCTGTATGTTTGATGAACCCGAAGCCGAAAATGAGCAATATTTAAACGGTATTGGGGTTGATCCTGTCGGGGGCGTAGAGGCGATAATTTCTCACGATATATCAAAAGAATTTAAAATTCCCTGCGCTCATTCTCCTGCATTTGCAGATTACCAAATTTATCCTAAACTTGTTAATCCTAAATCCGCATCAGAATATATTACTCCGACTTTTTTGCCTTGCATTCTGCTTGGATTGTCACAAGCCCCCAAGATTACAACAGATTTAACTGCTGGTATAAATATAAAAGATTTGGATTACCTTGTAATGCCTTATAATTCTCTTGGTTCTGCCCCTGTTTTTGAGGCATTAAAGCATAATATTAAGGTTTATGCGGTAAAAGAAAACCAAACCGAACTTGATGTAACTAAAGACAAACTTTTACCTAAAAGTAATATTATTGAAATCAGTACATACCGCGAATTGTTAGATATTATATAAATTAAGATGTAAGCTGGGCTTATCCCAACAATTTACGGTGTTGGGGTAGAAACCCCAACTTACAATGCAACATTGTAATATAGTTACCTAAATTAATCTTCATCTTCGGAATTTTTATCTTTATCACCATTCTCATTATTTGATTTTTTGGTAAACAGGTGTTTGAATTTGTATTTAAATGTTTTCCTTTCAGCTTCGAGTTCAGCCTGACGTTGAGCCTCTGCAGCTTTTGCTTCTTCAATAACTTCTTCTATTGTAGTTGCGGTACTGCCTTCAACCGGTTCCGGAATTGAATCTATAAAGTGCTGCGCATTATCAACATCCGCTTTTGTTGCCAACCATTTAAACGACTTTATAAGGCTCAGCGGTTTTGCAGCATCCCCTCTTACGCCAAGTTGGAATTTTGCAGCAGAATTATCAACATATTTATTTGAGAATTGAGGCAGAACTGCAAATTCTTTTTCCGGTACTGTTTCACAGAATAGTGAAAATGCTTTTGCGGTTACTACGTTCATGCTCGCAGCGCTGTTTACTAAATTGACCGGATTTATAGCATTTATCGGTCCTAACAGATTTGAAATAATTGAAGTTATTTTTACTCTCACTTTCATATCCGCATAATTTTTAATTACATCAAATTTCCCTAAAATATGTAAATTCATTACATTGCCTTCGGATGTGATATGCTCGATATCACAAATCCCGTTTTTGAGATGAAGTTTGCCTTTTAATTTTGTAAAATGAGCTGTATCAATTGTCGAGATTTTATTAATAATCCCGCCGAGTGCAGTCTGGAAGAATTGAGATTCTCGTATATTTTCTGCTAGAATCATATTTTCGAGTTTCCCAAACGGTCCGAATTGACCGTTTTTTGCCTCAAAAGCAATATCCCCGTTAATGCCTTTAATTTGTTCGGATTGTGTTTTTGCATTGCCGTTAATTGAGAGTTTTGCAGCAAAATTTGTTGTTCCGCTTAAAGCATCTTTCATCCCCGCAGCGTCAAGCAAAGCTTTTTCAATATTTATATCTTGACCGCTTAATTCAACATTTACAAGAGTTTTTATTAAGTCAACGTCAACTCTGCCGTTAACCTGTCCTTTGAAAATATTTGTAACCAAATTATCCAAATATAATATGTTCCTGTGCAGAATCATTCTTGAATTTGTATTTGTCAATTCAATGTTGCCCGTTTTTATTCTTCTGAAATTAATTTGTCCGTCAGGAATTTCGACCGGAATATTTGCATTTGAGCTTACATTTTTTTTACCTGAGCCGGAGGGAGCAGGCAAATGACGATTCAATGATTCCGCAACTGATGTCAATTCTTCTATATTCACAAGATTTGAATTAACTCTCAAATTATTCAATACAATATTTGTTTGCGGTTCAAGAGAATATCTGCCTGTTGCACTGATATCCGAATTTTTAAGCATTAAATCGTCCATATTAAACGATAATTCTCTGCCGGTTATTCTTATATTAAAATTGTCTAAAGCAGTTGTAATTTCAGGAATTACAAGATTTTTTATATTGATATCCCCGCGGATAAGCGGATTAGCCATACTCCCGAAAGTAAAGATTCTCCCTTTTTCTAAAACGAAGTTTGAACGAGGAAACAGGGAAATTCTCCCTGTCAAATCTTGCGGGATTTCAAATTTCATAAGATTAATTCGATTATGTTCAACTGTTCCGTCAAGATCCATAATCCTTTTTAAAGAAACTTTTTCATTCCCTTCTTCATCTTTTGACACTGTTCTGATAAATAATCCAGTATCTTTGATTTTTATTCTGTTTGGCTTAAATACGGCAGTTGCCTGTAATGATGTGTTTTGCCCTTGTAATAAGGTAAAATCAACAGGAGTAATATGATTTGCGCTGTTGCCAAGAACATGTGCATAAAGAGTTTTTTTATCTCCATTCCCGTTGAATGTCAGTTTTACGGGAAGTTTTCCCTGCACATTGAGATATGGTCTTATGTCGTTCCCTATAAATTTTATCAAATCTGCGGTATCAATTGAACCGTCAGCTTTAAAATCTATATTTTCAAGTATTTCATAATTAGTTAAAGAACCTGAATATTTTATAATCGAATTATTATTAAATAACAAATCATTTTGCGCTATTTTTATATTTTTATCTGCAATATCTATGCTCAATTTCGGAACTCTGACAACAGAAGATGATTTAGGAAATAAAAATCTAAAGTCATTGTTATTTATCTGCCCCTTCAAATCCCGTAATTTTGAGTCGTATTTGAATGCCGCATTCAATGCATTATTTTTTATATCAAAAGTATTTTTTCTGTCCCCGAATTCAAAATTTTGAAGTTTAATTGATGCATTTGCAACGGCTTCTTTCATTTTACCTTTTATGTTGAAGGTCGAAGATAAATCTCCGGATTTTAAGTTGAAGGCATTTCTCAACTCTGCGGGGGCAAATGCGTTAAATAATTTTGACAAAGGGATAGCGTGCGTTTCAATATCGACATCTGTATATGATTTTTCATCGATAGCCCCGCTGATTTTAACCGGAGAATTTTCAACATACAAGCCGGACTTAACAATATCAAGAATATTATTATCCAATATGGCATTTATGTTTACTTTGGATAAAACCTCGCCTAAATTTCGAACACTCAAGGCTCCGTTTTTTACATTTATGTATCCGTTAGATTTTAATTTTCTAAAGTTTGTTCTTATATAGCAATCAGCCAAAACTGACCCTGCTGCGCGATATTGATTTAATTCGTTAGGAATTTGCAATGAATCTAAAAATGCTTTGCCTAATGTCAAAAGATTTTGAAATTTTATATTTGCTGTTTTTATTGTCATATCAATACTCGGATGCTTTGAGTAGTTAATTCGTCCCAAAAGATTGATATTCTCATCTTTGGTTGTGTATAAATTTGTATCAATATCGGCATCCGAACCGTAAGTTTTAATTTTGAAATAGCTTTTTGGCAATTGAATTTGAGAAAGTTTTAAAGTGATATCCTCGACATTGAAGTGCCCGAAAGATATTAAACCGCCCCTTTTACCTTGTCTTATTTTTATTTTGGTATTTATATTTGCTTTTAAATCGTAATTTTGATATGTTTGTACCGGATTTACAAACGGAATATCAATTTTTTCTGCAGGATCGTCTTCTTCATCAAGTTCCGGAGCAGGCGGGGGTAAGAAAGTATCAAAATCAATGTTTGCGGAAATATTTTTATTTTTATCGCTGTATAAATCAGCAATTGTTCTGACTCGAATACTTTTGCGATTGAAGTATCCGAAAATTAATTTATCGCCGTGTAAATCCAAATAATGATTAGTCCCCAAATCTGTTACCAAAACTTTATAATTGTGCAATTTAACATTCGGCAAAATTATCTTTATTTGTTCAGGATTGATATAAAAACCTTCTCTTTCTGCTGTCTGAGGCTTCTGCCCAAAAGTAGCTTCTTTGCGGGCATTGAGTAAATCTTCAATATGCTTTACTATTTTATAATCTTCTCCGCTTTTTAAAATTTCAACATTTACAAACGGATTATCTATATCAACAGAGGAAACTCTGACTGTCAAAAACAACAAGTATGGCAGAGATACGACTGCTTTTATTTTGTCTGATTTGAAAATTTCTGATTTATCAGGGAGGGAAACTTTGATGTTATCCGCTGTTAGTCCGACCCCTAAAAACGGAGTTGTAATTATTTTTTCATTCTTATAATCTATATCAAGATTTGCCTGTTCTTTTACAATTTGTTTGATTTGTTCTTTATACGGGCTGATATCAACTACTTTAGGCAAAACAAACAAAAAGCATACATAAAGTGCAAGTATAATGACGCAAAAAATAATCCCTAATATTTTCAAAAATTTTTTCATAATATCCCTTCTTATCTGACCATAATTATATTAACTCAAAAATTTATTTTGTAAAATTCTCTATAATAACATTTATAATAAATATAGTTGGTACATGTTTTATACAAATTTCCGGTAATATATCTCTATATATTATTAAAATCGTCAATCTGCATAAGGCGGATTATATAGTTAGCTTAACAAATTTACATAACCACTCGACAAATAAGTTTGTTTGATGTATGTTTTTGCTACACGCAGAAATATAAGTACAAAGGAGAATCTTATTATGCAAATTATATTGAAAAAAGATGTTCAAAATCTTGGTGAAGCAGGTGACATCGTTAATGTAAAAGACGGTTATGCAAGAAACTTTTTGTTGCCTCAAAATGTTGCCGAAGCTGCAACTAAAGGCGCATTGGAAAACAGAGAAAAGAATATTGCTCGAATCAAAGCTAAACAAGAAAAATTAAACGCTGAAGCTTTAGAAAAAGCAAAGAAAATTGAAGAATTCGCTAAATTGGAATTGTCTGCTAAAGCAGGGGAATCAGGCAAATTGTTCGGTACAATTACAACCAAAAAACTTACAGAAGAACTTGCAGCTAAAGCAGGAATTGAAGTTGACAGAAAATCTGTTTCTTTAAATGCTCCAATTAATAAAATCGGCGAATACAAAATGCTTATTAAGTTAACTTCCAAAGTTAAATGTGAATTAGCAGTTGTTGTAACTGCATCTGAAGTTGTTAAAGAAGCAATTGAAGAAGAACCTGCAGTTGAAGAAACTGCTGAATAGTCCGTAAATGAATAACGTTCATAAATTTGAAACTGTCATTCTGAATTTATCTCAGAATCTATCAATAAAATAAAAGATAGACCCTGAAAAAGTTTGGGGTGACAGTTTCGGTATAGAGAAAATTTGTATGGAAAACGATTTAAGACTCAAACCAATAGGGATAGGCTCACTTCCGCATAAAAATGCGCAGGATGCTTTTGAAATTGTAAAAAAAGATTTTGCCCAAATTCCTTTCTTCCCTCAGCTTGCAAATCTTAACCGAAATGAAGATATGATGTCGCAGTTTCTTGAAGGTTTACCTTCGTTTTCAGTTGAAAACAGCCAAAAATTCGTTCTAAACAGCGAGAGTGACGATTTTTTGATGGAAATTGAGGAATTTTTTAGTGATTATGAAGAAATTATCTCTGATATAAATTCCCCGCTGCTTGAAAAGTATGCTATAAGTCCTAAATGTTCTTCTACATTTGTTCTGTTTGAAAACTTTATAAAAGAGAATAAACCCTTATACGCAAAGGGGCAAATAGTCGGAGCTTTTACTCTTTGTACTGCACTTAAAGACCAAAACGGTACAGCTATTATTTATGACGAAACATTGAAAGATATAGTTTTAAAACTTTTGATTTTAAAGGTCTTATGGCAAATAAGAAGAATTAAAACCGCAAATCCCGATACAATCCCCATTATATTTATGGATGAACCGTCTGTTTCTCAAATCGGTTCTTCTGCGTACATAACAATATCCGAAACTCAAGTGATATCTATGATTGATGAAATATCAAAGATTATCAAAAATAACGGTGGATTGAGTGCAATACATTGTTGTGGGAAATGTGACTGGAGAATTCCGATTATGGCTGATGTAGATATAATCAACTTTGATGCATATACGTATGCACAAAATTTCATTGCTTATCATCGTGAAATATCAAAATTTTTATGCAACGGAGGTAAGATTGCGTGGGGATTTGTTCCGACTTGCGACGGTGAACTTTTAAAACATCTCTCTGTTGATATATTATCATCCAAATTCAGAGATTGTGTAAAATATTTGACCGATAACGGAATAAATGAGAAACTAATAACGGATAATTCAATGATAACATCTTCATGCGGCGCGGGCGGATTGAGTATTAAAGATGCGCAAACTGCAATGGATTTTGTTAATGAGTTGTCCGGCAGATTAATAAAAGAGGAGTAAATTTTGACAATAAAACTTGCGATAACGGGCAAAGGCGGAAGTGGTAAAACGACAATTGTAAAGGCATTTATGCATATTTTTGAAGAAATGTACCCTGAGAAGTCTATTTTATTGTTCGACAACGATTTGACAAGTGAATTAGCTCACAGTTTCGGACTTGATATAAGGAATACGATTTATGGTATCAGAAGCGGGAAGCATGAATACAAAACAGGTATCCCCGATGATATGACCAAATCCGAATTTATTGAGTGGGCGCTTGAAGAAATTATTGTATCAATTAATGATAATGTTGATATTATTGAGTCTTGGTTTGTGGGCTCAAAAGATTGCAGATGCCCGATTACCAAACAGATAAATGATGCGGTTTATAAGCTTATTAATCGCTATGACTTTGTAATATTTGATTGCGAATTTGATTTAAAATATCTAAATCAGCTTGTTGATATAGAAATAGATTCTACCATAATTGTTGCTAATCCGTCAGAAGAGTCTGCTCATCTGGCTCAGCGTATAAAAGAATTCAGTGCAAAACATGCTGCAGGTAATCAACTCGGAGTTGTTGTTAATAAAGTCGATAACAGTAAAATGCTTGCACTATCTGAACTTTTACATAAATATGATTTGGATATTTTAGGCGCTATCCCTTATGACAACGAGTTAGAAAAGAACCCGATTTCAAGAGAATCTGTTGTTGTACAAAACGCGGTAAAAGCATTTTATTCTCGGCTAAACTTACCTCAGGAATTTTAAATTAATATTTCTTAATATTTGATAAAATTTAGGCAATTTTCAGATAATTTTGTACTTAATTAATATATAAGGGAAAATTACAGGGATAGACTATGGGAATTAATGTAACAAAATTATTTGGTTCAAACGTAATGCCGGCAGTCCGTGGCAACGGGCAGGTATCAAGAGTTGTATCAAATCCTATTCAAAACAAAGGATTGTATACAACTATGAATAGCTTGGATAGAACTTACGGACAATCTCCTGCTGTTGCGGATTGGTATAATGCTCATGAACTTCTTGGCACGACAAGACTTAATGATATCGTGGTTGCATAATTAAGATATAATATCCAGTTTATTCGCAGTTGTAGAATTTTTTACATTCGGATGAAACGGATTAAAACAGCTTTGGCTCTTTGGATTTATAAAATCAAAAGAGCTTTTTTGTGCGATTTGTGAATTTTTTGTTTCAAACAAATGCACCGGTTTCACGGCAAACATGTATTGCCTTTGTATCGCATTAATAGAATTGTTCATCATAATCAATCTTCTTTGGGTTGTCTTGAATATATAAAGTTTTTTATGCTGTTATAATTTCAAATTTTAAAAATTTTGTTACAATTTTAATAATTCTGATTATTCATTTCCTGATTATTGTTTTTCTACTCTCACTTCGTTCGTGGCTGTCTTGACCTGTTCGCAATAAATGTGACTCCGTGCCCTGCTCGGCTTGTTTATCTCAAGCCGACACCGGCACTGCG
>CACXFH010000130.1 GCA_902766975.1 uncultured bacterium
GATTTTTTTGAAATTTCTTTTACTAATTCTTCTTTGTTCATTATGAACCTCCTTCTTCCTAATACCACGGGAAACCATTTTCCGCAGTTCTTGTATAATCGACAGGGTTATTATAGCACTTTACCTTATGCTGTCAAGTCTTTTTGTAAAATATATTTCTAAGAATCAATAATGATATATATTTTAGGGAATTAATTTTTTCTCATATAACCAAGAAATGGTCATGAGAGGATGTGTAAATCAATCTATAATTCACAAAAGTTCGAAAGTTTAATGGACGGCAGGATGTCAAGGCAATAAGGTGATAAGACTAAATGGCAATAAGTCTTTTATCGGTTATTAGCAGTAGTTCATGGCATGCCCCGACACAGAATTTTAAAACGGATTTAATGTACAATTAATAAAAAAATAATACCCTCATCAGGTATTACTTTCTTTGTTTTAGTAATTTTTATTGAATTTATTTTTCAATATCAAGATTACTTTCATCGGCTTGAAGCTGTTTTTTCATGATGTTGTTCATTACAGCATCGACTAACAACTCATAGGATTTTTTATTCTCAATTCCGGGAAATTCCTCTTTGAGTTGGCTTCTGACCATCGCTTCCAGCTCATTTCTGTCAGAAAACATATTCACACCGCTGATGGACTCCAAATAGTCTGTGGTGCTTTTATCTAATTGTGTTTTATTAGAATACTCCTGCCATCTCGATTTCGGAGATACAGTTTCTTTAATTTTTTGTACGAGTTTTAAATTTTTGAACTTTTCAAACATCGCCGACCTCACACACATTAACTTCTTGTATTATTTTAAAGTATCGTAAAATAATTAATTGACTACTTTACATATTATCGTTACAAATTTTTACAATTACATCCTACAATTTGCTGAAATCCGCGAGATAATCATATTTTTCTTTTAGTAATGACAGCAATGAAATTCTGTTATTCTTTATATTTTCATCCTTATCCATTACCAAAACATCTTCGAAAAATTTTGTAACCGTCGGGTTAAGTTTTTCCAATTCGTCGAGATATGATTGATATTCATTGGTTTCTTTAATTGAATTTATTTCGTCATAAAGAGTTTTTTCTATAGCTTCTGTAAAATATTGTTCATTCACAGAACCCGATTTTGAGTCTTTAATTATTCTTATAACTCTGTTTGCGTTTTCCAAAAGCTGCGCAGCATTGAGATTTGAAACAATTTCAACCCTTTTGACATAATCTGCAATATCATTTAGCGGATTATTATTTGAGCATGCTTCAAGTATATTTTTATTATATTTTTCAGATAAAAATATAATCATTCTCTGAACAAAAAATTCATTTACTTCATCGGCACAATCTCTTTGAACCGGCAAACCTTTTAATGCTTCTTTAATATATTTATTAATATCTATTTTTAAATCAGCATCAAGAATAGTTTTTATTACTCCCAGAGCGGCACGTCTTACCCCTAAAGGATCGGATGAGCCTGTCGGTTTTTTACCTGCTGCAAAGACAGCGCAAACAGTATCTATTTTGTCAGCAATTCCGACAATCTGACCTTCTATACCTTTTGCTGTTTCGCTTTCCGCGTTAATTGGGAAATAATGTTCCTTAATACCTTCAACAACTTTTTCATTTTCTCCTGAAACTCTTGCATAATCAGAGCCGATATACCCCTGCAATTCGGTAAATTCAAATACAAGGTGAGTTGTCAAATCCGCTTTACATAAAAGTGCCGTGCGTTCTATATTGTGCATTGTTTCTTCATCCTGAGCGAATTTCTTATCGTTCACAATCAAATCGGAAAACATGTCTTTTGAAAGCTTAATAAGTCTTTGAGTTTTATCAAACATAGTGCCCATTCCTTTTTGGAATGTTACTCCTTTTAGACTTTCAACATAATCGCACAAAGGTTTTTTAGTATCTTCTTTGAAGAAAAATACCGCATCATCTAATCTTGCCTTAATTACTCTGACATTACCTTCTTTAATATTTTTAAATTCGGTACCGATATAATTAGCCATAGTAATAAATTTGTTAATCAGTTTTCCGTCTTTGTGAAGGGCAAAATATCTTTGATGTGAACTCATAACAGTAACAGTTACTTCCTCCGGAATTGTCAGAAACTCCTCATCAAATTCACACATAACAGGAACCGGATATTCGGTTATGAATGTAACTTCTTCAAGCAAATCATCAGTATAATAAGGTATGGCACCAATTTTTGCTGCTTCTTCTTTAGCTTTTTGAATAATAAGTTCTTTGCGCTCGTTTTGGTCAACAATGACGCACGCATTTCTCATCGTTTCAATATAATCTTCAGGTCTGCCTATTATTACATTTTGAGCGGCAAATCTGTGTCCGCGAGTATAAATTGAAGATTCTTTATCGATAATTTTGATTTTCACTTCATCTCTGTCTAAAATTGAAACAACCCATTTTATGGGGCGTGAAAATTTTTCATCATTGTAGCCCCATCTCATAAAATGTGCTCCTTGAAGTTTCATAAATATCGCAGGAACATTTTGAGCAAGTAATTCTTTGATGTTTTTGCCCTTGATAACAATTTTTGCATGTACATAATTATTTTCGACATATAAAGACTCCGGTGAAACATTGTTTTTCTTTGCAAAACCTTCACCTGCTTTGGTCAAATTTCCGTTTTCATCAAATGCAATATTTGCAATCGGACCTTTTATAATTTTTTCTTCATCCGCTGTTGCATTGTCAAGACCATAAACCAATACCGCTAAACGTCTGGGGGTTGCATAAACTTTTATATTATCAAATTTGATTTTATTTTCTTCTAAAAATTTTGTAAAACCCTGATTTAATTGCTCTATTGCTTGCGGAATAAATTTATACGGCAATTCTTCTACACCGACTTCCAATAAATATGTACTCATTTTTAATCCTTATTTTATCTGATACTTTAAGACAATTATATAAAAAGCAGACCCGAAAGTAAAATTAATTTAAAAACATTGTGTATAAAAAAGTAATACACCTGTTTTTGCGTAAAATTGTACGTCATTGTAAATGTTTGTTATATAATAAAATTATCAAAACAAGAAAGGATAAGAACATGACAGCAAATTTAGACAAAATTATGAAACCAAAGTCAATTGCGGTTGTAGGTGCTTCTACAAAAGAACACACAATCGGTTCTGACATTATGAAAAGACTTCAAGAATACAAATTCAAAGGTAATATTTACCCGATTAATCCAAAAGGCGGTATTATTGAAGGCTTACAAGCGTATACTTCCGTTTTGGAAGTTCCTGATGAAATCGATTTAGCTATTATTGTTGTAAATGCTAAATTTGTTTTAGACACAATTGATCAATGTCACCAAAAAGGTATTAAGGGGCTTTGTATCATAACAGCAGGTTTCAAAGAAACAGGTGCTGAAGGTGCGCAAGCAGAAAAAGCTTTGTTAGCAAAAGTTCAGGAATACGGTATGAGATGCGTTGGTCCTAACTGTTTAGGTGTTGTTAATACATTACCTGAAATTTCTATGGACGGTTGCTTTGCAGAGAGCCTTCCCGAAAGAGGACATATCGGATTTGTTTCTCAATCAGGTGCTTTAGGCGGCGGTATTTTAAATATTTTAAAAGACCTTAACTTAGGTTTTGCTCAATTCATTTCAATCGGAAACCAAGCTGATGTTAACGCTGAAACAGCTCTTGAATACTGGGAAAATGAACAAGACGTCGAACAAATTCTTTTATATATGGAATCAATCCAAAATCCTGCTAATTTCAGAAAATTAGCCTCAAGAATTTCTAAGAAAAAACCAATCTTAGCATTAAAAGCAGGAAGATCTGCAGCCGGTGCATCTGCTGCATCTTCTCACACAGGTTCTTTAGCAGGTGCTGATAAGGCTGCTAATGCTTTGTTAAATCAATCAGGGGTAATCAGAGAATATTCTTTGAAAAACTTATTCTCAACAGCTAAAGTTTTTGCAAACTGCCCGATTCCAAAAGGTGACAGAGTAGCAATTATTACAAACTCAGGCGGTCCGGGGATTATGGCAACCGATGCTGTTTGTGAATACGGTATGCAAATGGCTAAAATTTCCGATGCAACAAAAGATAAATTAAGAAGTTTCTTACCTTCTGCTGCGTCGGTTAAAAACCCTATCGATATGATTGCATCAGCTCCTATCGAACACTACAAGCAAACATTAGAAACTGTTATTGCAGATGAAAATGTAGATATGATTATTTGCATTTACTTGCCGTTCTTGGGCTTGAAAGACATAGATGTTGCCAAAGCATTGATGGAAATTAAAGCACAAAATCCGCAAAAACCTGTAATCGGTGTATTTATGACTAAGAGTGAATTTTTCACGGCATTATCCGATATGGATGTAAATATTCCGTTCTTTATGTACGCTGAAGAAGCTGCAGAAGGTTTACACAGATTAAATCAGCAAAGATTATGGATTGAAAGACCCGAAGGCAAAATTCCGTCTTACAATGTAGATAAAGCAAAAGCCGAATCAATTATCAAACAATCAATTGCTGACGGCAGAGAACAATTAACAACAAGAGAATCAATTGATGTATTGGATGCTTACGGAATCAGAGTTTGCAAATCAGGTTTTGCAACAACTGAAGATCAGGCGGTATCTATTGCAGATTCAATCGGATATCCTGTTGTAATGAAAATGACATCAAAAACAACCTCTCATAAAACTGATGTCGGCGGTGTAAGAGTAAATATTCAATCAGCTGAACAGTTAAGAGCCGAATATCAAGACCTTATTTCTAAGCTTGAAGCAAAAGGACTCTTAGACGGTTTGGAAGGGGTAATCATTCAAGAAATGGTTAAAGGCAACCGTGAAATGGTTTGCGGTGTTGCAACAGA
>CACXFH010000131.1 GCA_902766975.1 uncultured bacterium
ACGATAAGTCCTTTACAGATTATTCAATTAATAGATACCGGATAAGTTAGTTTCTATGCTCGTTTCACTCGCAGAAACTATACTTTCCGGTATGACGAATTTTTGTAAGTCGGCATTGTAATGCCGACCTACAATTCTACAATCCTACCGTGCTTTTAAGCGCGTAATTTTGCGTTCTAAGGCTTTTTGAAACAAATCACTCCACGTTGCAGTATTCCCTAAATTAAACTCTTTTAGTAATAATTTTAAGCATTCCTTGCCCGCAAGGGTGAATTTCCCTCTTGGCGAAGCTATTTGTTTTGCCTCTTATAGTATTTGATACCTCTGCAATTTCACAACACATTCTTGTTCTTGTCATTTTGTCTGTACAATGACCAAGTTCATGAAATTTTGGTTCTATTGCCTTCCAAGCAGATTGAGCATGAAACAACTTTGAATTCAATATTGAAGGTATGGACATGATAACTTCCTTTATACTGAATGTTTTACTACCTATGTATTTATAAAAACAATTCAGCCAAAAAGATTGCCCCGCCCCACCACATCATATCATATAGCAGATTATAACAGTGTTTTAGCCATTTTAAATTCAACTTCACAATTCGTAACATGTGAGTTTTTTGTAAGTTTTAGTAAGTTATAAAATATTACGCAATATAAAACAGTAAGTTTATTAAAAAGTCTGCAAATAACATATATATTGTTGAAAGAATAGCAGCTTGAGTAGTCGATGTTCCTACTTCTTTTGCACCGCCTTTTGTTTCGTAGCCTTTTGATGCACAAACAAGAGCTATCAACCCCCCAAAAATACAAGCCTTTAATAAACTTACATAAATATCTTTTGTATGCATCCAAGCCCATACAGAATGCCAGTATCTTGCAGGATGAAGCCCGATAGTGCCATGGGCAACCGCCATGCCGCCTGCAATTCCGATAAATTCTGCAACCAAAACAACCATCGGAACAGTAATTGCAGCCCCTAATATTCTCGGAGTAAAATAATAACCTACAGGATCAATTTTTAATGTCTTAATTGCATCAACCTGAGATGTCACCTGCATATTTGCAATCTCAGCAGATATTGCAGTCCCTGCTCTTGCCCCGATTGCCAATGCAACAAATCCGGGGGCAATTTCTCTTATCATAACTATTGCAATTGTTCCGCCAATATAAGCTTCTGCACCGGTCATTAGGAATTCTTTTGAAACCTGAATAGTGATAACGGCTGCCGCAATAAATGCAATTACAAGCGAAATCGATAACGAGTCATAACTTATAGCTGCCGCTTGACTTATGACAGTCTTAAATCTTTGATTTCCACCAAAGAGATATTTTATACAAATTATTAAATTTTGAACACAAACACCTAAAAATCTAATCATAATTTTATTTAAAAAGGCGGGGTAAATTCCCCGCCCTGCTTTATTTACAAACTAAACCAATTCAGGAACTTTTACTGAATTTCTTTGAGCGATTTCAACTAAGGCTGAGATTGTTGCCATCATCGAAAGCTCTGAAGATAATTTATTGATACAAGAGCCGCAACCGATTGCACTTGCACCTGCTGCAAAAGCAAACGGAGCAGTTGTCGGATTGATTCCTGTTGCAGTCATTACAGGAATTTCTACATTTCTGCAAAGTTCAATTGTATTGGAAATAGTTAATTCAGCTCTGTCCATCAATGCTCTTGCACCGGTCATTTCTGTATGAGCATGATAGTGACCTTCAGTTTGGATTAAATCTATTCCCATTGCTTCTAAATGATGCGCAAGTTCAATTTGTTCTGCGGTTGAAATTTCACCAGGGATTGTAACACAGAAAAATACATCACTTTCACCGATTAATGATTTTGTTTCTTTTACAATATTTAAAACTTCATCTGCACTAAATGAACGCCCTTCTTTGTATAAAGTATCAAAGTTGCCGACTTCCAAACCGTCAGCACCAAGTTCAACTGCTCTTGCAAGTTCACTTGGAACAACTGATGATACAAAAATTGGCATATCAGTCATAGAGCGAATTTCGCGGACAATGTCTTCTCTTGCGCAGATGTCAACAGCGCTTGCACCTGATTTTTCTGCTGAAGATACTACTTTTTTAATATTTTCGATATCAAAGTTATCAATACCTGCGATAACTTTTACTGCTCTTTTTTCTTCTAAATGATGTTTGAATAAATCAATTCTTGACATAATTTTCTCCTTTTATAATTTATGTTGGGCAAGTATTCCCAACCTACATACTGTTAGACTCCAACTTTGATTATACATTATTATTTTAATATTTGCAAGAATGCACCCCGTTTAACACTAAAAGAGAATAACTTTAGCAAAAATAAAATGAATAATATGTAAGTTGGGCTTTCAGCCAAATATGTAAGTTGGGCTTTCAGCCCAACATAATAACATAAAATAATGAGGTTATATGAAAAAAATCATAACGACAATAGCAATAATATTAGCTTTTTGCACTCCGGCTTTTGCTCAAAACTATGACAACGATGAGCTGATAAATATAAATGTTTACGAAAAAATTTCGCCCGCAATTGTGTCGGTTGTTGCACAACTGAATGACGGGGTTTCAGAGGGAACAGGCTGCATAATTACGACTGACGGTCAAATTCTGACAGGATGGCACGTGGTTGAAGGAGCAAAAACCATTGACATTACAACTACAGAAGGCAAGACATATAAGGCAAAATTAATTGCAAAAATGAGTGATAAAAAAGATTTGGCAATAATAAAAATTGAAACAAAGGAAGAATTACCGACAGTATCTTTTGGAGATTCGGAAGAAGTAAAAGTCGGGCAAAAGGTTCTCACTATCGGTAATCCGTTCGGATTTTCAAATACTCTGACTCAAGGAATAATATCGAGAATTGATTATGTAAAAAATCGTTTTCAAACCGATGCGGCAATAAACCCGGGATGCTCCGGCGGTCCTGTTCTAAATTCGACAGGCGAAGTCATAGGCATAAGTCAGTCAATTTATAACCCCGACCATAACATCTCAAATATCGGAATCGGTTTTGCCATTCCTTCTAATGAGGCAGTAAAGTTTATTGCCTCACAAAAAGGCAATAAGGCATTAAGGCAATAAGACCATTTCAGAATTAATAATTTTGACATAGAAAAATTTGAATAATATTAATAACCTGATACGAACTTATTGACTTATTACTTTATTACTATTTATAATTTTTTTGACAAATTTCCCGATATCAGAAGCATCTTTTGTGCCTTCAACAAATTCAAAATCCGGACATTGCGCATTTAGTTCTTCTATCATATCCGACACAAGCCCCGGAATAATAATCTTTCGGGTTTTAATTTTATTTTTTATATCAAGTTCATCCAAAAATTTTGATACAATTTCAGGTGTAAAAGTCTGGGCTGACCACGCTGTCAAAACACTCATACCGTCAGCCGGAACAATTATTAAATATGCAGGGATATCAAGGTTCTCAAGCTCATTTGCAACCGCAAAATAGGTTAGTGCAAAATTTGTGGTCATGAAAATAATGGAATTTTCATCGGGATTATTGTATTTGTATAAACCGGAATCCACTTGCAAAGTCTTTTGAGGGTCGGTAAAAATGTTGTGCCTCAACGTAATTAAGGTTGATAATAAATCTTTATCAAACTCCTCAAAAATCAGCATATTTGCATATTTGCACAAATAGAAGCCCGCTCTTGCACATTGGGAGTATATATCATCATTTTTCATCACAACACAAACAGGCGCAGAGCAAGATTCGTCTTTTTCCAAAATTGCCTTGACGCGAGTTTCTATTAAATAGTTTTTAGTTGTTTTAAAATCCTGTTCCTCAAAAATATTTAGACTTAATTGTTGTAATTGTTCAATGGTCAAAACATTAATGTCATTGCGAGGAACAAACGATAGGGAGTAATGTGACAATCCATTATTTTCATAAACCGAACTGCATTGCCTGCCGGCTTGGAATGACAATTCTGTTTTATTATCGGTATTTATTAAAATTACCAAATCCACACCAAATGTTTGCCCGACATGAGTGTATTCAAATTCACAAATTTCTTTTATTTTTTCCGCATAATCAGATTTTGAGCAATCAACAATAACCGCCAAGGCAGTCGGATTTATAAAAGTTTTTTCGTGACGGAATAAAACATTTTCGCCCCCGATTTTTAAATCCCCGATTTTGATTGTTTTTTGCGGATGTTTTATACTTTGAGAATAATTTTGCCTTAGTTCTTCGCATACATAAGGGCACTTATCAATGTCTATTTGCTGTTTTGCAAGTTTTAGAGAATAAACCATGCAAGTCGGGCACCCGCATTCTTTACAATTTGATTTGGGGAGTTTTTTAGCCGCAGGAGTGTATTTAAAAATCTGTAATCCCGTCATTTCCATATTATAAAAGCCCTCTCAATATATGTGTATTTTGGGGGTATTTAATTACGACAATATTAGCTCCCGCAGCTAAAGCACCTGAAGTTGAAGTCAATTCAATCATTCTTGCCCGTTTATCACAACCGAGTTTTGCTTCTTTTGTTTTTAATGATTCAATACCTGCTTCACAAATCAAAGGCATGTTCAAATATTCATCTCCTTTTTCTCGCTCCTGAATTATTTTTTCCATTATGCTGTAACCGTATTCATATCCGTAACCCAAGCCACCGATATCTGTATTCATAATAATTTTACTTTTATCCAAGCCCAAATCGGCGCATAAAATATTTAACTCTTTTGCCAAATTTATATCAATCGGGGTTTTCAAAATCGCATAATGTCCGCCATTAATTACAGACGGTATAATATCTTTATATGTTTTTTCTGTAACATAAGAAATAATACATTCTCTATCAGCAATTTTGACAAGTTCAGGAAGTAAAATCCTGTCAACATCATCCTTTCCGCATCCGCAAAGCATAAGCGGTTCATTTATTTTAGGCAATATATTTTTTAAAAATTCCTTTGATTTTTCAATATCTTCGTCAAATTTAATTGCCAAAATATCACAATCAAC
>CACXFH010000132.1 GCA_902766975.1 uncultured bacterium
AGATAATATGGCTGCTCGTAATATATGGGACAGTATAGAAGTTGAAATGAATGCCGAATTTGATGCCGTAAAAATAAGTTTGGCAGAATTAAAAAGTATAGAAGACGGCTTGGTTGTTGATTTGACCTCACTCTATGATAATAATGTTACTCTAAAAGTTGAAGGTAAGCCGATTGCAAGCGGAAGTCTTGTTATTGTAAATGACAGATATGGGGTAAAAATCAATAATATCATTGCAAAAGGTCAATCAGCAAGTCCTGATGCGGAAACAGATACTTCAGACTCCGAAGAAGAAAATTATGAAGAAGAAGAATCTTACGAAGATAATGAAAATTATGATGAAGAATCTTCTCAAGAACAAGATAGCGAAGAAGACGATGAAGAAGATTTTGACTACAGCGATTTTGAACTTGAAGATGATAATTTGTAATTAACAAAGAGGATTAATTATGACACATTATATAATAAGTTTTATAGTTTATACTTCTGCAATGGCAGGTTTGATTGCTTTGGCTTTGTTTGTATATAAAAAAGTCACGAACCTCAGTTATTCAAATAAAAAGACGAAAATGTTGTCTGTTGAAGAAGTTCTAAACGTCAACCCGAGAAAGGCTCTTATGGTCGTAAAAGCGGGGAACGAGAGATTTTTAATAGCTTCTGACGTTGATAAAACAACCCTCATTGCAAAATTAAACGATAATCAGGATATTGTATTGGCTATTGCGGATAAACAAATTAATGATGTACCCAAAAGCAGTATCGTAGATTTGGAAAAAATTAAAACTTCCATTGAAAATGAAAATATGAATGTGCTGTTTCCTGAGAAATCAGAAATAAAAAATTCTACAACAGAGGATATAAAACTCAAGGAAGAAAAATCCGAGAATAAACCCAAAAAGAATGAAAAATCAAAAGAAATCCATCTTGAAGTAATTAGTAATAAAAATCCGAATGCACCGGCAAGAAACAGCCACAAGACAAAAAACAATCGGAGCAAAAATGTAACTATTGATGTCGGAGAGGTAAAAAATCACGGACTTTCGACTATTAAGGAAATAGCTCAAAAAGTAAAAGAATTATAAAAAGGAATTATAAATGGATCAGGCAAGCGCATTAAATCCGATATTACAAATATTAATCGTTATGACGGTATTTTCACTATTACCGTTTATGTTCTGTGCAATGACAAGTTTTTTACGTTTTGTTATTGTATTTTCAATGCTAAAAACCGCAATGGGGACTCAGCAGGTTCCTCCTGCAATTGTAATTATCGGATTGTCTATGATTTTGACGTTTTTCACAATGGGTTCGACATTCCAGAAAATGTATGATATGGGTTCTGTTCCTTATCAGCAAAAGCATGATATAGTTCTTGCATTGAACGAAGGTTCAAAACCGTTAAAAGAATTTATGCTGAAACAGACCCGTGAAGGGGATTTGGAATTTTTTGTAAATATGACCCATAAAGTGCGTCCAAAATCTCCTGATGATTTATCTCTTTGGGAAGTAGCTCCTGCTTATATAATCAGTGAATTAAAAACTTCCTTTGAAATAAGTTTTGTAATCTTTGTGCCTTTTATAATTTTAGACCTTGTTGTCGCAAATATATTGCTGGCTTTAGGTATGTTTATGTTATCTCCCACGATTATTTCCATGCCGTTTAAGCTGCTGATATTTATTGCAGTTGACGGTTGGGCACTGATTGTACAGGGTTTGGTATCAAGTTACAATTAACAAAGGATGTAAATAAATGATTGAAGTTTTACTTGAATATATGGCGAAAGGTTTCTTGATAATGTTGGCGATTTCTATGCCTTGTGTACTTGTTGCTGCAGGAATCGGTCTTGTTGTCGGTATTTTGCAGGCTGTTACTCAGGTTCAGGAACAAACAATTGCCGCAGCTCCGAAAATTTTGGGTGTATTTTTGGTTATAATTATTGGTGGTGTCGGATTTATTAAACTTCTTACGAACTTATTTCAGGAAGGTGTGGTTTTAGCGTTCAACACGGTGCCGCATAATGAACAATTTGTGCTTGATTCAAATTATCACCAATATACAAGTCCTTTTGCGCGTGAAATGCGTGACAGATTTAAAGATGTTGATTCGGTTGATTATATTATGAAGCATCCGGGGAAATTGCCATATATCGATCAATATCAAAGAGAAAAATATACTCCGTCACAAAAAACTCCTATGCCAAAAACTGATTTTGTTGAAACAAAAAGAATTATGGGGCAATAGCTTGAATGGATAATATGCTCTCGGAACTTTTAAAACTTTTTCCTCAGATAAATGCCTATATAGTGACAGGTTTTCTTGTGTTTTGCCGTTTGTTGGGATTTTTCAGATTTGCTCCCGTTTTTAGCCGAAAAGAAATCCCCGGAATGGTAAAAATCGCATTTGCAATTTTAATTACATTTATTATTGCGCCTTTATTATCACCTGAACAAGTTTTAAAAAATACGGATTCTTTTGCGCTTTCAATACTGTTGAATTTTGTTGTCGGTGCGATAATCGGTTATATGGCAAGACTTATTGTTATTGCCGTTGATTGCGGGGCGGAAATGATAAATATGCAGATGGGCTTAACATCTGCCACAACTCTTGACCCGTCAAGTTCAAGTCAGGTATCAATTTTGTCAAATATAATTGCTCTGATGGGAATTTTGATATTCATAAATATCGGAGGTATTTATTGGCTTTTTAAGGCAATTATGCGCAGTTTTGATGTATTCCCTTTGTTTGCTGTTCAAATTCCGCTTGCCAAAATTGCGAATATGGATTTGCTAATAAAATTATCCTCAAACACATTGTATATGGGATTACAAATTGCATCGCCCGTTTTGCTTGCTACATTAGCACAGGATATCATTTTAGGGGTAATTTCAAGAACTGCTCCTCAGGTCAACGTATTTCAATTGAGTTTCCTTTTTAAACCTGTATTAGGGGCTGCCATTATGATTTGGATTTTGCCTATGCTTATGAATGTCATTGAACAATATTTCATGAGCTTTGCGAATATAATTTAGGTAATTATATATAGAATTTATTGTGAGTAACCAAGTTAGTTAAATACGTGTGTGGGCTGGTTGTGAGGCACTCCCTTTTATAGCATTATAAAATAAATGTATATATGTGCAAATCAATTGCAATGTAGTATTTCCAAGTTAGTCTGTTATACATATATAAACTTCGTAACATTATATATTTTCAAAATATTATTGTGCTAGAATATTGATATATAGTTTTTAGGGGGAAATAAATGAAATCAATAGTACTTGCAGGCGGATCAGGCAGCAGATTGTGGCCGTTATCAAGAGATATGTATCCAAAACAATTGTTAAGTCTTGATAAAGACGACAGTTTATTGCAGCAAACTTTTAACCGTTTAACCGGTTTTTGCAAAGGAGAAGATATTGTTACAGTCACCAATGTAAAACATTATTCCGATATAAAACTTCAGTTAAATAAACTTGATAAAAGTAATGTTGTGATTGCAGAGCCTTTAGGTAAAAATACCGCTCCCGCAATTGCTTGTACTCTGGAATACTTCAGACAAAAAGATGTTTCTGATGATATTGTTTTAATTGTCCCTTCAGACCACTTGATAAAAGATATTGAAAAATTTAATAAAACCGTGCAGGCAGGAATTGAATTTGCCAAACAAAATTATATAGTAACATTCGGAATTAAGCCAAATTACCCTGAAACCGGTTATGGATATATAAAAGCAAATAATAATGAAGTGGAAAAATTCGTAGAAAAACCTGATTATGATACGGCGGTAAAATATTTGCAAGAAGGGAATTACTACTGGAATGGCGGAATATTTATGGGTAAAATTTCAGTATTTATGGAAGAATTTGCAAAGTATGCCCCTGAAATATATTCTGCCTTGTCACAATTAGATTTTAGTCACGATACAAAAATTCAATATGGTATATATGAGCAAATGCCTTCTATATCAATTGATTACGCAATCATGGAAAAATCAGACAGGATTGCCCTTGTTGAGCTTCAATCGGATTGGAATGATTTGGGCTCATGGCAATCTTTATATAATGTTAAACAAAAAGACAACGACGGAAATGTATTAACCGGAAAAGTCATAACAGATAATGTAAAAAATTCATTTATATACTCTCAAAAAGAGCTTGTAGCTGTTGCGGATTTGGAGGATGTTGTAATTGTTGAAACCGAAGATGCAATAATGGCTTGTCCTATGAATAAGACTCAGGATGTAAAAAAATTATATGAAAAATTAAAAAATGAACAAAGTGATACAACAAAGCTTCACAAAACCGTATTCAGACCTTGGGGATATTACACCTGTATGAACAGCGGTAAAGGGTATTTGACAAAAACAATTTGTGTTCTGCCCAAACAAAAATTATCCGTTCAATCTCATAATCATCGCTCTGAACATTGGGTCGTACTTGAAGGCAAAGCGCTTGTTATAAAAGATGGAAAAGAGCATTATCTCAATGCAGGTGACAGTATAGATATTCCTTTACAGGCGAAGCATTCCCTGCAAAATCCTTACGATGAAGAATTAAAAATTATAGAAGTCCAAAAGGGCGATTATATCTCTGAGGATGATATTATTCGCTATGAAGATTGTTATGGGCGAGTTTAACAATTTAAAAATGGGGGAATTATGGTCTATGTATTAAAATGCAGTCCTGTTATTAAAAAGACTATATCTGTGCAAAATTTGACATGTATGAAAAGCAAAATATGCCCAAAATCAGTGGTTGACAAAGCATCAATCGAACAACGATTAGAACTTGCAGCAAAAGCAAAACAAGAACTTGAACAAGAAAACATAATACGTGAAAATTCAATAAAAGAATGTGCAGCAATAAAAGCGTATTTTAATCTGAAATAATAAAATTTTGCTATTTCTTATTTGTACATTCTATATTTTAATCCGAATTTTATAATTCTATTGAGAAATCCCTGCGGTAGAGCAGATAAAATCTGAGCAAATTTGGCATCTGCACCGATAGTATAAGATGATTTCGGATTTTTGCATTTATCTATCTTTATGATTAAATTTGCAACTTTTTCAACAGGCAAACCTTTGCGGGTATTTTTTAAAGCATTATTTTTAATAAATTCAAGTTCTTTTTCGTACTCTTTGCAATTTTCAAGATATTCAAGATTTGCATTTACGGATTTTTCCCAAATCGGAGTTGATATTACTCCGGGTTTGACTGAAATTATTTTTAAATTTTTGTGATTTTCAATTTCCAGTGCATTGAAAAAAATATCGAGCGCCCTTTTTGACGCACAATACGGACTTATAAACGGGAAAATTCCAAAACTTGACATTGAACTTATGTTTATTATTTTTGTATTACTCAAAATCCCCATTAAATTTTGAACAAATTCAATATGAGAAAAAGTATTTACATCAAATTGCTGTCTGAGTCTTTGGGTATCAATGTTTTCTATCGGACCTGCGACGACACTTCCGGCAACATTTATCACAGTGTCAATATGATTTGTTTTAGACCGGATAAATTGTGCAGCTTCTTTTATTGAAGTCCGATTTGTCATATCCATATAAAAGTATTGCACATTTTCGGGGATATTATCAGGCAATTTACTTCTGTTGCGATACCCCGCAAATATCAAACAGTCATGGTTCTTAGCTAATTTGTCCAAAACAGCTTCCCCGATACCTGAGGTTGAACCGGTTATAACATATACTTTACTCATCACTACATTCCCATATAAGAAGCAAACAGCGGTAAATACAAAGCTGAAGCCAAAACTAAAACAATCGCACCGATTACAACAAGCATTATCGGTTCTATCATTTTTGTCATCATATCTATAACATTATCCAATGCTTTATCAATGTAGCTTACAGCCTGTCCGAGCATATCGCCCAAACGCCCTGATTGCTCACCGGTTGCAATCATAAACAGTATCATTTTTGGCATCGTTCTTGTTGCTCTAAGTGCCGCAGATAAGTGCTGACCTTGTTGAATTTTTACGGTAGCTTCTTCAACCCTTTTTTCAAGTGTATGATTTGTCAATGTCAAATTTGCCAAATATAAACATTCCAAAATAGGAACACCCGCATCATACGCTACTTGCATGACAGCAATAAAATTGGCAAAATTTGCAAATTGTATAAGTTTTGACAATACAGGGATTTTTAAAACATATTCATCAATTTTCCATTTACTCGGTTTCCATCTAAACAAGAAGTTTATACCGAAAATCAAGCTCCCGAAAAATAGAGGTATGGATATCCAATTTGTTTTCAAAAATATGCCCATGTTCATTAAAACTTCTGTAATCCAAGGCAGTTGCATACCCATTTGTTCAAACATATCTTTGAATACAGGAAATACAAATACTAACATTACGATAACAATAAATACCGCAAGGAAAATAACAAACGCCGGATACATCAATGTTCCGATAACTTTTGTCCTGATATTTGCTTGCTTATTCAAAAGTTCAAGCAATCGTTCCAAAGTTTTTTCAAGTTCACCGGCATCTTCCCCTGTTTTTACCAACCCGATATACACATGACCAAATTGTTCGGGATATTTTGCAATTGTACCTGCAAAAGTTCCGCCGTTCATAATTTGTTTTCTTAATTCCGCCGCAACCTGACGCATTTTTATCTTTGCTGCGTCATTTTCTATAAACATTAAAGATTCAATAATAGGTATACCTGCTGTTGCAAGAATTTGCAGTGTTGAGGTAAACTCTATCTGTTCTGCTAAACCCATTTTGGGCATACGAGCAACGGCTTTTTTACTCTTTTTATCTTTTAGTGAAACCGTATTTTCTTCTATAATTGAAGTCGGAGTATAACCCATTGAACGAATTTCAGTTCTTGCCTCACGCAAATTCGCTGCTTCAACTTGACCTTTTACTATGTCACTTGTTCCGTTTTTATATGCTGTATAATTATATCTTGCCATATTATTCGCCCACCAAGCCTAATACTCTGACAAATTCACTTATTGTTGTATGTCCTTGTACAATATGATGTAAACAAGATTCTCGCAAAGTTGTCATTCCATGTTCTACCGCATTTTCTTCAATTTCTAAGTCGTGAGCCCCCTGAGCAATAAGTTTTTTAATGTCTTTAGTGATAGGCATTATTTCATAAATTCCCATACGGCCTCTGTACCCTTGAAAATTACAATGGTTGCAACCGGCAGCTTTATACAAAGGTGTTTTCATCAGTTTTTCTATTTCATCCTCATCAAGAGTTACTCGCATTGCTTCTTCTCTTGTGCAATGATATTCAACTTTACAATCATCGCATAATCTTCTTACAAGACGCTGAGCAACAACACCTGACAATGTGGATGATACCAGATAATCTTTCGCACCCATTTCAATTAAACGTGTAACTGTAGCAGCGGCAGAATTTGTGTGAATTGTGCTTAGAACAAGGTGACCCGTTAGTGCTGCCGAAATAGCTGTTTCTAATGTTTCGTAGTCACGGATTTCCCCGATTAATATAATATCAGGGTCTTGACGCAAAATAGCACGCATACATGATGCAAAAGTAATTCCTGCTTTGACATTAACCTGTGATTGATTAATACCGTCTAATTTAATTTCTATAGGGTCTTCAATTGTTGTAATGTTGACAGATTCATCATTTAAACTTTTTAAAATGGAATAGAGAGTGGTCGTTTTACCTGAACCTGTAGGACCTGATGTCAAAATAATACCATTCGGGCATGAAACCATTTTTGTAATTTCATCCAAATCAGACTGGCTTGCACCTACAAGTTTAATAATTTTATCTTCGGATTTGAGACTGACAGCAGGGGCTAAAATACGGATTACAACTTTCTCTTTTCCTGCAACAGGCAGTGTATTTATACGAAAATCGTAATTCATATCTTTATATGGGAGGGTAAAAGTACCATCCTGAGGACGTCTTTGCTCTGCAATATTCATTCTTGACAATACTTTGAAACGGGTAATGACGGAGGATTCGGCTTTATCCGGAATATCAAGAGCTTTTTGAAGGATACCGTCTTTTCTGTATCGCACAATATATCCGTTCAATCTGGGTTCAATGTGAATATCGGATACTTTATTATCAATTGCGTTAGTAATGATTTGATTTACAAATTTGGCAACCGTACCGGTTGAATCAAGCAATTCTGCATCCAACTGATCGGAAAGACTTGCTTCCACTTCTGATTCGATGGTTTCTGTTTTAATTTGTTCAAGTATACGTTCGGTTTGTTTTTTACGTTTAGAGAAAAACACCTCTAATGAATTTTGGAATTCATAATGAGTCATTAGAAGTTGGCGGGGATTTTGACCGGTAATATAGATAATTGCCTTTAAAACGTCCTGCTTTAACGGTTTTAATACCCCAACAGTTAATGTTTTGCCATCAGATGATATAGGGATAACCGAATTTGTACGAATGAAGTCTTCGGGTAATTTATTTATATAACTTTTTTGTTCCTGTAATTGCTCTGCGGAAACAAGTTTATAACCTGTTTGTTCACTTAAAGCGGCTTTCAAATCCGCAAGCGTGATATATCCCATTTCATAAAGAGTAGAACCAACAGGTGCATTTGAACGCTTAGCTTCCATTAATGCATCGTTTAATTGCTCTTGGGTAATTAGTCCTTTTTTTATCAGTAATTCGCCGAGCATACCGCCAACAGGCTCAGATACCATTACAGGCGCATCTTTTTTCTGCATAACTTTTGGGGTATCATCGTCCTTTTTTTCTTCTTTTACGAAATCGACTAATAATTCATTGAAATCATCATCTGTGCCAACAGGCATAAATCGGATAGGATTGGGGTAATAGCGCTTTATTAGTTGGCTTATCCTGTCCATATTGGATTTTTTTGATATAGCAACAAATAATTGACCTTGGCGTATGCTTATGGGCAAAAACTTCATTTTGCTCATTGCAGACTTGTCCATTTTGTCAATTATTGCTGCATCTATACTGTTTTTTATTCTGGATATGACTTCATTCATTTACGTATCTGAATTTTATTAATTAAAGATCCAAATCGGTAATTTCTGCGGCATCTTCTGTATCTACAATAATTTGAGGAGTTAACATTATTACCATTTCTTCCTTAGATCTTTGAGTTCCTGTGCTTCTAAAGAACATGCCTATAAACGGTAAATCGCCTAAGAACGGTATTTTACTTACACTTTTGGTTTCGGTTTCTTGTATCATACCGCCTATAATTAAAGTTTCACCGTCTTTTATTCTTATACCTTTTAAGGTTAAATTACGTCTTTGCAAAAGGGTTGCTGCAAGATCTCGTTGACCTTCAACTTTACCATCGGTGTATAATTGACCGGCAATTGTACTATAATCCGGATTAATATCCATAGTTACATATCCATCCGGACTGATGAACGGAGTAATAGTAACTTTTATACCATTATCACTTTGAATATCGTAATCTTTTTGAACCTGAGAAGATCCTGTACCTGTAGAATCCAAATATTGTGACGTTACTTTCGCTACATAGTCGGAAGTCAAGTCAATAACAGACTGTTGACCGTTTGTGATAAGAATTCTCGGATTTGCAAGCACTCTGCCTTTATTATTTTCAACCAAATAATTAATTGTCCAAATTAACTGGGGTGATTGTGACCATTGACTATACTTAATATCACCTAAATCTTCTTTTGACGTAGATTGTCCTGAACCTTTAGCTTGCTCGCTAAATCCATGACCTGCAAAGAATATCGGATAATTCTGCCCTCCGCCTGAACTTGCTGTTCTTATACCGTTTGAGGCATTAAATGAGATACTTTTACTCATATATTGCCAAGTGTTATCAAATGTTTTACTGCCGGATTCGGACAGAGATATAATCTGAACTTCCAAATATGCTTGGGGTGATTTTATATCATTTGCCGCAATATAATCCTTTATCATTTCAAGCTGAGTTGGAGAACCACCGATAATTTGTACCATGCCGATTGTTGGGAAATAAGAAACTGTCATATTTTTGAACGGGAATGAAGATAAGTCATCAGCCGATGCTTTTTGATCTACAGAGCATAATAATTTACCTCCGCCGATTGATAACGAATCTCCGCCGCTACTGCCACCGCCAAACGTATCAGATGCAAATCCGGTCGGCACACCTGCAGCACCCCCTGTTGCTCCGCTGTTACTCATAAAAGACGGGATAAGTGTCGAACAAATTAATCCTGCCATTTCAGCCGGAGTGACATGATTTACTTTATAGTTTGTTATAGGAGGTTTTTTATCAAATTGTTCTATAATTTTTTGTGCCATTAGGGCATCAGATTGAGTTCCCATAATAATTAATTCATTATTTGCAGGGTTTGTTGTAACAACCGGTTTTGAGGATACTCCGGGGCTTATGCTTGTTTTGCTGAATATACTTTTATTTAAAAAATCAGCAATAGAAGCAGCGCTGACATATTTTACGGGAACAATTATTATATCTTTCGCGCCTGCGCCATAATCAATATTATCATCATCTGCGGATGTGACTATCATTGTATTACCTTGAATGCCGTACTTTAATTTACTTGTTGTTACAACAAGAGCTAAAGCTTTTTGTAAGGTAACATTCACAAGATCCATTGTAACTTTACCGCTAACATTTTGGGCAAAAATTATATTCATACCCGCCTGATCGGCAAACATACGTAATACCTGCATTACATCTGCATCTCTCAAACTTAGGTTTACAAGAGAATCTGCATTTTTTATTTGCAAATCAGAGTTAATATCCATTGACTTTATAGGTTGCGATGAACGAATAACGGGGGTATCATCCTGAGCATATACCGCAGGAGAAATACCTGTGAGTGCAAATGATATTAACATTAAACTTGTTACTAAATTTTTTTTGATTTTATTTTTCATATCTGCTCCCGATTTATTATTCATTTAAATTTTTCTTCCGCCAAATCTTTCCTTCAAATTATATATATCTGTTTGATTTGTTTCAATTTTATCTTTGGAAAATGCCTCCCCGATAGCCGCAGAATAAACATTAGAACCCATAGCCGCGGTAACCCAGTTTGGAGTAATTTTTACAACTTTGTATTCTTGACCGATAATTTTATCGCCGGGTCTGACCAAATAATCTTTATTATCAACATTTATAATTGCGGACGGACTTTTTATATTGTACATAATGCCGACAACTTTGGTTCTTGTAATTTTTGCCGCAACAGTATTCGTATCTAAAGATGTGGGCGGAACAGGAAGATTAAATTTGTACGGGCTTATATCATCCTGTTCTCTTACTGCGTAATCTTGAAGATTTTTAATTTTACGGATTTTTGCATTTCTGGCATTAGCTTCCGCTATTGCAGAAGCTCTTGCTCTTTCATATTCAATCATTTCATTAAACGGCATAAATGGATTGCTGCGTCCGATTGTCGTAACATCATAAGATACCATTTTACCCGAAGGCACATCATCAACGTCAAGACTTACACTGCCCTGTCCCTTCTTATTTTCAAGGTTCTGTACCCCATTGCTTTGATTTTCGGTCCCTGCATTAAGGGTATTATTACCTCCATCGTTATTATAATTCCCCATCCCGGAATCGGGTTGTTGCTGTTCTTGTTGCGGAGCTGTGTTGGGCAATTCGGAGGGTGATACATTCGGAGATTGACCTACACAACCGCTTAACAAAAATGATACTGAAACCATTATTGACAATAGTCCTGCTATATTAAAAATATTTAATTTAAATAATCTTCTCATCTTACCCGTCAAGTCTTTCAAATTCCGATTATTTTTACAATTCGACAAATAACCGTTCTAACAAAAATAATAACATATTTCATAATATAGGGCAAAATTACTAAGATTTATCATATATTTAGAGGATATAAGTAATAAAATCAATTATAATAAGCATTTGCGGGGTTTATATTTTGTAACAGATTGTATATATAGAAAATTTTCAATCCGCTGATTGATTTTAGAAAATATCCGGCGAATAAGTATAATTTAATCTGTTGCCTTTTTTTTATCAGCGCATAACATTAAAAGTGATTATGGATTGTAAGAAAGTATCAAATACATTACCCTTCAACGGGATAAATATATACAATGCGACTTCGTATGTTCAGGATCATACTCTTATAAACAGAGGGATTACAACTCTTGGAGGAAGTACGTTCCCGCAATGTGTTATGTCTAATAATAAATTCGAAGCTCAGGAACGTGCATTGATGGGCGGAATATACTTTGTTGCATCATATCTTACTCCTATATTGTTAATTCCGCTTTATAACAAACATTTTTTAAAAAATAGAGGCGTTATAAAATCATTAAGCGGCTTTGAAAAGAAAATAATACAGGTATCTAAAAAATACCTTACTCCCGATGCAAATTTGAAAAAAGGTTTGGACGAATATGCGAAAAATTTTGATAAAAACACGGGAACAAGTGATTGTCAAAAAGCCTTTGAAAAAATTTATAACAGATATAATAACGAAGAAAAATTAAAAAAAGATTTGTTATCTGTCCATGAAAAAGTATTAATGACGGATTTTATAACAACAGGTGCTATGTGGTCTGCGATACCGTGGATTGCAACAGAATTTACTCAAAGCAGAACAAAAAGGAAAGATTTTTCAGCCGGCTTTGAACTTAAAAAAGACAATTCAAAATCAGATGAAGAAGTAAAAAAATCGAAACTGAAAAAATTAGCTTGGAATATAGCATTTTCAATAATTCCAGGAATACTTTTTGCAAAAACAGTAACAAAAGGGCTCAGTTCAAAAAGTCCAAATCTAATACTGAAAAAAATTGTAAAAAATCCGCACAATTTTGATTATGCCTCAGGAACAAATATGTCCAAAACTATTTATGCTGCGATTTGGGTACTATCGAGTTTTCCTGCCAAAATAATTTCATCAAGAGATGCAAATGAGCGAAAAGACAGAGCCCTGCGAGATATTGGGTTATTTACAATGTTTTTTGGAGGAGATTTTTTGATCAATAACATTGCAGGAAGATTGGCAGATAAAATTTTTGGAACAAAAATTATGAATGACAAAGGTGAAAAATTGAATTTTATTCAAAAATTCAAATTACCGCTAAAAAATTTCCGTCTGCTTGAACAATCAAAAGACATTTCACCTGAAATATTGAAGAAAACCAAAACAATCGGAGCAGGATTATATTGGTTCTCTCTACTTACAAATACAGCCTTGATTGGCTTTGGCTTGCCTAAAGTTTTGAATAAATTTTTGAGGCATAATATAGAAAAAGAAAAACAAAATGAATTAAAAAATCAAACTCCGGTTTTTAAGGGCAAAATCTCAATGGAAAAGTTTTTATTTAAGCAGTCGTCGTATAGGCAATAGGGCGCTAAGATACCGGCGCCATAGAGCCTTAAATTAACAAATATACATAAACCACTTGCAAATAAAATATTTTCATAATAATATAAACACACAGCCGAAATAGGCTTTGGTATGCCTATGAAGCGCAGTTATCACAGGTTGGGCGTACTTGCCCGACAAAACAAAAGGAGAAACGAAATGCCAAAATTAAAAACACACAGATCCGCTGCAAAACGTTACAAAGTTACTGCAAGCGGTAAAATTATGAAAAGACAAGCAGGCATCGGCCACTTGCTCCAACACAAGTCAGCTTCAAGAAAACGCAGAATTTTCAAAATGGTTGACGTTTCTGAGTCACATACAGCACTGGTATCTAAAGAGTTACCATACAAGAAGTATTCAAGATAGGAGCAATGAATTATGAGAATAAGACGTGGTAGTGCCGGTGTTAAAAGGCACAAAAAAATATTAAAGCTTGCTAAAGGTTTTATCGGTGCAAGAAGCAGAATCTTCAAAGTCGCTAATATTGCGGTTATGAAGGCTCTTAAATATGCTTACAGAGACAGACGTACTACAAAACGCAATATGAGAAGATTGTGGATTGTTAGAATTAATGCAGCTGTAAGACAACGTGGTATGAGTTATTCAAAATTCGTAAACGCTTGCAAAAAAGCAAATGTAGTTGTTAACAGAAAAATGTTGGCTGATATGGCTGTCAGAGATTCTGAAGCGTTTGATGTAATTTTTGAAACAGTTTCAAAATAATTGCATTTATAAAATATGATAAAAAAGAGGATTTTGTAATTACAAAATCCCCTTTTTTATTGGTAAACTGAAGTCTACCTTACTTTTTACGTAACTTAGATTTTCTGGGGTGGGAAACATGACAACAACAAATTTGCCCTCTCCTCCTCGAACTGGCGCTATTGTCCAAATAAAAAAAATATCTGTCATTGTGAACGAAGTGGAGCAATCCAGTCATTGGTTGTCGGCGTGGCAACGCCGACCTACTTTGTTACCCTAAATTTATTTCAGTGGCTATCAATTTTAAAAGATGGGCTCATAATCCGCTTTGCCCATAATACATTTTTATAAGTTGTTTTAATATTTTATTTTAACTTTTTCAATATCTCTAAAGTTAGATGCATTCGATTTGGATTCAGTGTCTCCAAGCAACATAATTGCTTTGACTTTAGCCTTTTTACGTTTAGAATCCGCAGGAAATTTTGTTATAGGTTGATGAGCATAACTTCTTATCATATTACGAATTTGTTTTTTATCCTCATCCTTTAAATAGAATGAAAATACATTTACATCTTTAATTTCACCGCTATCAGTAACTATGAAAGAATAATAAAACCAGGTTCCCATTCCGTAATAATCAAGTGATTCTATATACATACTGTCATCAAGAATTCTGTTGACAAAATTGCTTCTCCATGTACTCCAGTCAATATTTTGGTATTTATATCTTTCAGCTTCAGAGCGATAATCCTGATTATTAAAACCTACATTATAATTTCCGTATTCGCCTTCGTTGCCATAATTTCCTCCGGCATTGCCAAAGCCGCCACCTGTATTATGAAAGCCGCCGCCTGTATTGCCAAATTCACCCTGATTTCCAATATTGGCATTTTGATTTTGAATGTTGCCGTTATTATTGAAGCTCCCGTCGGTATTACTGAATTGCCCGTTATTACCTATATTTACATTAGTATTTGAGCCGCCGACATTTTGATTACTAAGATTCCCTGAATTATTCAGACCAACATCCGTATTTGAAAAACCCGTATCCCCTTGATTAATAACTATTTGCTGATTACTGACTTTCACCCTTGATATGGTATGCATATCTTTTGCGGTGAGAACCACAACAGATATGGCAATAAAAAGAACTACACCTGCTATTATGGGTATTTTAGTATTATGTTTTTTACTTCTCATAATTTAAAATATTAATCCAATGTTTGGAAAACTTCATTATAATTGTTAATTTTATGCATTGTACCGCTTAACATCATTGTTTCAGCGATTAACAACGCAGTAGGTACAAACGCTGCCATAGAACTGATAAACATACCTTGAATGTCTCCGCCGATTTCTTGAATGAAATAAGATACGTTCATTGTAAATTCAATAGCAACGATTACGCAAGCAATCGCCATTGTGATATTTTTTTCCTTATGAAGTCCTTTAATTGCGTCCAAACCTAAAATATTTACACCATGGCTTGCATAATCATGAAACCCGTCAAATTTGATGATTTCAGAAGCTTTGATTTGTTTGCCGATAGTAAATGCTCTTACAAAAGAAAAGAACGCAAATATTATCAAGAAAGTTGCAAGCACAAGAAATATAGGACTAAATCTGAGCCCGCCAACTCTTAACCAGCCCGCAGCTTCAGGGAAACAACTCGCCAAAGTGTTTGATACACCATAAGCAAGGAATGGCGCTGTCAACATACCGATTATGATTTCTAATACCATCTTAATTTGTGTATTCAAAAGCTGATCTTTTATCATATCTAATTTATTGTCACTCAGACTGTTTATATATTTTGAAATAAGGGTTCTGTACCCTTTTAATGTAGTTTCAAAATCTTCTCTGTATTCAACATTCATCAACTGATAATTTGCAGTTTTCAATTGATATTTAAAAAATCCTGATGCCGCAGAAACTATTGCTAAAGCACCTACAAACAAGGCAGATACTAAAAACGAAGCAACTAAATTAACATCACGGTAATAAAATAAATTGATTGCGTAAATTACCAACATAAATACGCCGGAAACCATTACCATAATTCGTTGCATATCGTTATTTTCGCCATATCTTTTGCTCTGTGCCGCATCAACCAATGAATAAACAGACTGCTTCATTGCAAACGAAACTGCAAATACAATTAGAGAAATTGCTATTAAAAAACCATAGTTAGTAGTCAAATTCAATACACCTTTACTGGTATCAATTGGCAGGTGCAAAATGAAATTTGTCATACCAAATGAGCAAATTACTGATAATACGAAAATTGCGGCATTTGAAAGAAAAGAGATTTTGCCTAAAGACGCAATTTGATTTTTTAAAGCCTGAATTTTGTATCCGACTTCTTTGACAATCGCTATTCTGTTATTTTCAATTGTACCGTTAAAAACATCTTTTTTATCTCTGCTTACACTTCTGCTGTTTTGCACTTGAGTTGCCGCCCTTTCTTTTGTTACCGCTGCATTCGCAGCAATTGCTGATGCCGCTGCTGCTGCATTTATACTTGATTCTTCGGAATTTACACCGGCTGATAAATCTTTTGTTGCCTCAGCGTTAACTACTACTAAAATACTGTCTTTTAAACTTTTATGACTTATTGAAAAATGTGCGGGAGCAAGAACTTTTTTAAATGTTTTATTATTAAATAACAAATCCCCGCTTTCTTCAGTATTTATAAGAACATAGCTTTTATATTTCGGATAAAAAACCATTTTTGCATTAATTATTTCATTTGTTCCTTCGACTACAAAATCACAATCGGGGGTTGAACCGATTGTAATATTTTGCGTATCTTCAAATATTTTTACATTGGAACCAAATTTTATTTCTACATTCATTAAATTCTTCTCCAAAAACCTCTATCTTCCGATTGCTCCAAGGAATTTGCTTAACTGTCTTGCAGCACCTGTTCTGTTCCCGATTATTAATTTATCTTCCCCTAAAATCGGACCTAATTTTTCTTTGACATAATCCAACTTATCAGGAGCGGCATACAAAAACATCATTGCGAACTTACCGTCTGTTTGCTCTTTTATTTTTTGAACATCAGCAGGGAAGGTATCCCAGTGAATTTGGTTTTCTATTTTACCCTCATTTTCCAAATCCCCCATAACAACAATTGCGGGATTATATCCGTTTTTGTATAAATTGAGAGAATGCGTCATAGCTTTTTCAATAGCTAAACCATAAGCCGTTCCGTATTCATCTCCGTCAATTTTTGTAAACTCCTTCAAGGATTTACGAATTTCGGAAGTCGATTGCGGAGAACCTTCATAAATAATGTATGAATTTTCAGATACCCTCAAAATTTTTATGTGATCTTCCGGGTCAAGCATTGAGCATAATTGTTTCAGAGTTTTTGTTTGCTCCGGCAATTCTTTTGCATTAGACGCCGATGAATCAACTATAAAAATCACTGATGCTTTGTGAAATTCATCAGGTTTAATTTTGGATAATCCAAAAACAACAAGACATAATGCTAAAATAATAGCACCTACGAATAATAAAATTTTTAATTGACCGTTACCGGATTTTCTGTTTCTCATAATTATAACTTACCATAAATTTTTAAATTGTGTAATCATATAAACGGTTGAATGGTTTAAAGTTGAATGGCGGAGCAGTTTGTTTCAGACCTTTCAACCATTCAACTGTTAAACTTCTTAACTTTAATTAAAATATCTTTTCAAAAGACCGTCAAAACCTTTGCCATGACGAGCTTCATCTTTAGCCATTTCATGAACCGTATCATGAATTGCATCATAACCAAGCTCTTTTGCTCTTTTTGCGAGTTCCAATTTTCCGTCACAAGCCCCAAATTCAGCCTCTGCACGGAGTTCAAGGTTTTTCTTTGTAGAATCGGTTATGACTTCGCCTAACAATTCTGCAAACTTTGCAGCATGTTCAGCTTCTTCAAAAGCATATCTTTTATATGCTTCAGCAATTTCCGGATACCCTTCTCTTTCGGCAACTCTTGACATTGCAAGATACATACCTACTTCGCAGCACTCTCCGTTAAAGTTTGATCTCAAACCTTCCATTATTTGTGCATCTTCCACTTTGCCGTCGCCAACATGATGTTCGCAAGCATAAACTTTTCCTTCTGCGCCTATTGCTTTAAATGTAGTAGCCCCGCAAATAGGACATTTATCGGGCATTGTATCGGATTCTGTACTCCAACCGCATACTGTACATACAAATTTCATAATAACCACCTTTCCTTGTATAATAAGAAGTATAGCAAAAAAATGGACTTTTGCATAGTAGGAAAAGTAAATTAAAAATTAAAACAGTTGATACCCTTCTCTAAATAAGAGAGAAATAAGCTTCCCTCCCTATTTAGGGAAGGGGCAGGGATGGGTGATTTTTTTGTATTTGTATTTAGAATTCAAACTCCTACTAGCCTCCCCTATCGAGGGGAGGAACTTTTACCCTTCTCTAAAGAAAGGAGAAATAGGTTTCCGTCCCTATTTAGGGAGGGATTAAGAGAGGGTTTTAACTAACAAAAAAGACCTGTCTTTATGGCAGGTCTTGATAAGTGTTTTCATTCATTTCTTACGCATTGAATGTTTTGAATGAAGTTTCAACGTTTTTGGAAATTACTTTTTTAACAGCTTCCATTTCTGTTGAAATTGCATTTTCTTCAGTATCAAGTTGTTTCAATTTCAGTTCTAACTGTTTATCTTGCTGTTGTACGATTTCAAGTTTAGAGTTGATTTCCTGAATTTTGTGGTCGTATTCGTGTTGTTTGTAGTTGTATTGATTCATTGCATCATTGTATGCTTCTTCATCTGTTGTGGTAGTTGTTGTTAAAGCATAAGTACGAGAATTGTTGTCATCTAATTTAATTGTTATTGCGACATATCTTCCTGATGAATCTTTTTCAATCGTTGCTTCTTGGTGTAATACTTCTCTTGTTTGTCTTGTTGAACCAAGTGAATAGCAAGGAATACTGCCAAGATTTTTGTTATTGTATTTTTCGCCTTGAGTTAATTCACTTTCAGCATATAAATACGGTTCATAGTTGCCTGTTGTCGTATTTTTAACGTATCTGATGTAAAAGTTTCCGTTATCAGCGGTTTTATCCTGAGTCATTTTCAACAAGTAAACTTCATTTTTTAACATAGCTTTCTTTTGTTCAAGAGTTAATTCTTTTGCATAAGGATCATTTGCCAATTTTGTATTTACATCATTTTCAGAAAGAGCATCAATTTCGTCATCGGTAAGATCTCCTTCGATTTTTCTTAATTGTGATGAGCCAATTGTAAAAACGGTTGGTTCCTTAGGGTCATTTACTTGAACTAAGCTTGAAGTTGCAGGAACAATAGCATAATCATCTTGCCATTCTTCAACATAGTTGACATAATATTTATTTGCGGCTTTACCTTCAGGTGTTGTATCAGGTAATAAGGAAATAAGGGTATTAGTCATTGCACCGTCATTGAAGGTGTAGGAAACTTTGGTATAATCATCAATTGATGGCGGTGTCGGAACTTCCATATTACACAATTCGCTATAATAACTTGCTGATTCGTTTGACAAAGTAGTTCTTTGTTGGTTAATTTGCTGCCCTTCGAATTCAACATTATTCTTTCTTGCTGTTAAGCTCAAAAATCTTGCTTGTGATGCTGACATTCCCATGACTTTTTTCCTTTCGTATTATTTTTTCGTTATTCATCATGTCGGCAGGCTTTAGCATGAACTTTAATGTTTTTTATCATGTTCTTAACATTTTGTTACAATTTAGGGTTGAAAATGGTTAGGATTCAATTATAATGTAAATAATCGCACATTTACAATTACAGCAGATACTAAGACGCTAAGATGTCGGGACATTTATGTGAAAAGGGAATTGTGTATTGTGAATAGACCTTTACAAATTTTATATTTATAAAATGCGCGATAGCACCGATATCGCACATTTACCATTCACGACCAGCGATTCCAATAATCTTATACGAACTTATTGCCTTAGTAATAGCCATGGGGACGTTTTGGATTAGACAGGATGTTTTGGTGGTAATATGCAGCGGGTCGGAGCGCTGTTCTCCGTCATCAACGAGCAAAAC
>CACXFH010000133.1 GCA_902766975.1 uncultured bacterium
AATCTTGACGAATACAGAGATTTGATTAAAAAGTTAAAAATCAGAGGTTAATCTCACAAAAAAATCGGCTTGAAAAAGTCGATTTTTTTTTGCACAATACAAATATGAAAGCATTGAAATCAAACAGACTTCATATTGGCATTTTCGGTAAAACTAATGTCGGGAAGTCATCTTTTTTAAATAAAATCACGGGACAAGAAGTTTCTATTGTTTCAAATATCGCAGGTACTACAACTGATGTTGTAGAAAAATCTATGGAACTTTTACCTATTGGTCCGGTTAATTTTTTAGACAGTGCAGGGCTCGATGATGATTCTGTTTTGGGTGACAAACGCATAGAAAAGACTGTTAATATTTTAAACAGAACCGATATCGCAGTTTTAATATGTGATAACAGAGGACTAAATTCTTATGATATGTCTATTATAAGTAAATTCAAAGAATTAAACATCCCGTTTGTTGTTTTAATAAACAAATCCGATGAGAAAATTATTGCAGATATAAAATTAGCAGAAATTAAATCATATACTGATAATATAATAGTTACATCAGTTAAAAAAGATTCTGATATCATATTCAAATTCAAATCCGCCATATTAAAACTTTTACCCGAAGATTTTATAAATACCCCACAAATAGTCGGTGATATTGTAAAAGAAGGCAGTATAGTTGTACTGGTTATTCCGATTGATAAAGAAGCACCAAAAGGGAGAATTATTTTGCCTCAAGTGCAGACATTGAGAGATTTACTTGATAACGCCTGCATTACTATAGCAGTTAGAGATTCAGAATTGAAATCCGCTCTCGATAATCTAAAAAAAACTCCTGCGCTCGTAATTACCGATTCTCAGGCATTTAAAAAGGTTGATGAAATTGTGCCGCAAAATATAAATCTCACGTCGTTTTCAATTTTGTTTGCAAGGCTAAAGGGCGATTTAAACGCATTTGTACAAGGAGCCAAGACAATAGATAATTTGCAGGACGGAGATAAAGTTTTAATTCTTGAAAGCTGCACCCATCATGCGATAGAAGATGATATCGGCAGGGTAAAAATCCCGAATCTTTTAAGAAAAAAGACCGGAAAAAATCTTATTATTGAAAATTTCTCAGGACATGAATTTCCGGATATTACACCTTATAAGCTCATCATACATTGCGGAGCGTGTATGACAAACCGCAAAGAAGTTTTGTCGCGAATATTGCTTTCAAATAAAGCCGGAGTGCCAATCACGAACTACGGAATCGCGATTTCTTATTGTCTCGGGATATTAGACCGTGCACTGAAGATATTTTTGAAAAAGTAAATTTAGGCTAAGACTATACGGCTTCCTTTGCGAATAAATTCATCGTCATTAAAGTATTGACGTAATATTTTGGTGTCCGTCATTTTTTCAAAACTGTTTTGTAATAAATTATCTACGAAAATATTAATTTCTTTATTGTCGCTATGTCTGGAATCATAAGTTTTTAATGTTGCAGAACCGTAATCTGTTGAAATAGCTTTTTCGTATCTGAAATTATTAGGATTACTTCTATCCACAAGTATATTTTGTTTTATTTTTCCATTTTCCGTTTCTACAAGAAGTGCAGGATACCTTTGAGAATATACAGGTTTGATTACAACAGTATCTTTTCCGTTTTGATAAGTAAATATCGGAGGGTTATCTCTGAATGCCCGTTTTTTGATATTTTTCCATTCTCTATCAATGCAATCGTTTACGGCAGCCATAAGTTTTGCTGTCTTTTTTGAAACTTTCCCTCTGTCAGTCATAAGAACATTGTCAAATGATGCTAATCCTTTAAAATTCATTGAATTGTAATTTTGACCATAAAAATTTGATATTTGCATAATAACTCCTTTATTTTTGATATAAAAACTCCTAAAAAATAAATTTGCTAACTTGTAAAACTTGAATAAAAGTTTTGTTTGTTATAGTTTATGTATGTAGTATTGAGGGAACAAACCCTCACCCCTACCCCCTCTCCCTAAGAGGGCGAGGGGAATTAAGAGAAAGAAGGAGAAAGTCAAAATGGCTGAAAGAAAATTAGTAGGAACAAACGAAATGTTCAAAAAAGCATTGGCAGGCGGATATGCTATCGGTGCTTACAACGTAAACAACATGGAAATTTTACAAGGGATTGCAGAAGCTGCTGAAGAAACTCAATCTCCGATTATTTTGCAAGTATCTGCAGGTGCAAGAAAATATGCTAATCAAACATATCTTATCAAATTGGTTGAAGCTGCATTAGCTACAACTACAGTACCTATCGCATTGCATTTGGATCACGGTGCTGATTTTGAAATCTGTAAAGCTTGTATAGATGGCGGTTTCTCATCTGTTATGATTGACGGAAGCAGATTTCCGTTTGAAGAAAACGTAAGAGTTACAAAACAAGTTGTTGATTATGCTCACGAAAGAGGAGTTTCAGTTGAAGCTGAATTGGGCAAATTGGCAGGTGTTGAAGATGATGTTAATGTTTCTGATAAAGATGCAAAATATACAAACGTTAAAGAAGCTGTTGAATTTGTAAAACAAACAGGTTGTGATTCATTGGCTATTGCTATCGGTACTTCTCACGGTGCGTACAAATTCAAAGGTGAAGCAAAATTAGACTTTGAAAGATTAAAAGAAATTAAAGATGCTTTGAAAGAAGCAGGTTTTGGTGATTATCCAATCGTTCTTCACGGTTCATCATCAGTTCCAAAAGAATTTGTTGAAAAATGCAACAAATTTGGCGGCAACTTGCCTGATGCTCAAGGTGTTCCTGAAGAAATGCTTAACTATGCTTCAAAACACGGTGTTGCAAAAATCAATATTGATACAGA
>CACXFH010000134.1 GCA_902766975.1 uncultured bacterium
CCACCTCTCGCACAAACGTCCACAGGAAGTTTGTGCTCGGCAGAGTCCAAAGGGGCGAGGGTATTCCAAAATTTTTATCTTTAAAATCAATATGTAAGTTGGGCTTATCCAAACAAATATTCAAAACCCCTCCTAGCCTCCCCTACCAAGGGGAGGAAAATATGTAAGTTGAGCTTTCAGCCCAACAAATAAAATGTTGGGGTAGAAACCCCAACTTACTTATTTCGTGCATGGAAATGCACGCTACTTGCTAAAGTAGCATGTTCCATTTTTTCAATCAAATCAACAGCTTCCCTCACATTTGACGGCAATTTATCATAAGAAGTTTGCACTACAATTTTTTTTACCTTGTCGGCATTAAAAAAATCAAATATTTTATACAAAATCCTCTTTATAATATTTTTTCCGGAAAATTCATGCAAATATTTATCATTTGCTAAATACAGCAAATGTGAATCATACTCTGAATTCGGATATACACTTATATAATTATTTTGCGAAGACTTATCATGCACTTTGGGGAAAATCTTGATACTGCTATCCTCAGGAGAAAAAAACATGTCAAAATGTTTGTGACCTGAGCATCTTTCATCAAGGGCAATCAATGCTTTATCAAATTCTGATATATTGCCGTCAAAATTTTTTGAAAGATATTTTATACAAGGTTTTGAACTCCTGTAAAACGCACTAAATGAAATGCTATAGTCAATTTTGTTTATATCCACATTAAGACCTGATTTACTACAAATATATGAAATCATATAAGTACATATTTTGTCAACGAATTAATGAATTATGTAAGATTTTATATTATCAATTTTTTCTTGAGAGTCACTTTCAATATAAATTCTTAAAAGAGGTTCGGTTCCTGAAGGACGCACTAAAATCCATGTTTTTTTATCATCAAGATATAATTTTATCCCGTCTTTATCGTCCTTTTTATAAATTCCCAAGCCTGCAATATCACACATTTGAGCGTATTTCTCAATTGTAGGAGCGACTTCATCAAAATTATCCAATTTTTTATCGACTCGGGTATTTATAAATTCACAGCCGACAAAATCTTTAATATATTGCTGCAGCAAAGTGAGAGTTTGCCCCACTCCCGCACTCCCTCTCCCCAACGGGGCGAGGGATGATACACCATACGCCATAGCTTCAAGAATCAAAAGATTTGCAAGTATTCCGTCTTTTTCGGGAATATGCCCTTGAATACTCAATCCGCCTGATTCTTCACCGGCGATAATCGGATTATATTTTCTCATTGCCTCTCCGACATGTTTAAATCCGACCGGAGTTTCCACAACTTCTACACCAAGTTTATCTGCAACAATATCAAGCATAAGACTTCCGGCAACCGTTTTGACAAAACATCCGTCATAACCCTTGTTTTGTTTCAAATGCATCAGCAAAATTGCCATTATTTCATTTGGAGTAACGTATTCACCGTTTTCGTTAATTACTCCGAATCTGTCGGCATCTCCGTCATTTGCAAAAGCAATATAACTATCTTTGGATTTTATATAATTAATTGCCTCTTGCATATATTGAGGTTTTGGTTCGGGCATTCCTCCCCCAAAATTAGGGTCATGGAACATGTGAATTGAATCAAATTTTATATCATTAAAAGACAACAACTTATCAAAATAACCGATACTTGAACTGTATAAACCGTCAAAAAGAATATGAGTATTCTTTAAGCCGAATTTGATTTTTTCAAAATCTATTATCTCATTTATTCTTTTAAAATAATTATTTGAAAAATCAGTATTTATAATTTTGCCTTTTACATCAGTTGAAAATTCACAACCCAAATTTGAAACAATTTCATCCGTAATTTCTTTTGTCGCAGGTCCGGCATAGTCAGGTATAAATTTTACCCCCAAATATTCGGGCGGATTGTGAGATGCGGTGAACATAACTGCACACGCATCCAAATATTTTGCATTAAACGCCAAAACCGGAGTCGGAACAACCTTATCACTATACAAAACTTTGAAACCGATATCTGATAGAATTTGCGCACATTGCCTTGAAAATTCATCCGCCATATTGCGAGGGTCATAGCCGATAATTATAGGCTTATAAATCCCGTAATTATCGGAAACATATTTACCGATAGCCTTAGTCACAAGTGCTACATTTTCTTTATTAAAATCCTTACCTACTATTGCTCTCCAACCGTCTGTTCCAAATTTGATATTATTCATCTGATTTTTCCTTTTATTTTTGATATAATTGTAATTGAAACAAGAAAGAGGAGCAAATGTTTAATTTTGAATCTGTAAGAAATATTGCATACTTAGAACCGAAAACAAGTTTCAGCGCCATGGCTGTTGATGAATTTTGTAACATGTATAACATGAATTGTTTTACAACCCCGCTTAATAATATAAAACAGGTTGTTGAATATGTTGAACAAAATCCTGATACCCTCGGAGTTTTACCGGTTGAAAATACTTTGGACGGGACAATTCGTGAAACTTTTGATTCACTTATGGCAACAAAAAATCCGAATATAAGAATTTTATCCGAAATAATTATGCCGATTGAATATTGCCTGCTTTCAAGAACAACTGAATTATACAGTATAACAAACTTGATTGCCTCTCCTCGTATGATTTCAAAATGCCAAGATTTTATTAAAAATGAATTACCGATGCACCATACAATTATTGAAGCTGCATCTATGTTTGAAGCTGCGGACGAACTTCGCAATTATAACTTGACTTATGCATCAATAGGAAACAGAAAAATAGCGCAGGAAAACATGCTAAATATCCTTAAAGAAAATGTTCACGACGATAAAAACAATAAAACAAGATATATATTAATAGGCGATATGGAAACAACTCCGACAGGCAGAGATAAAACAACTGTTGCATTTAGAACAAATCACACTCCCGGAGCGCTTTTGAAAATTCTGAATGTCTTTTTACAACACAATATAAACCTGTCATATATTTCTTCTCAACCGTCACGCTCTAATCCGGATGAATATATATTTATAGTAAATTTTGACGGACATATTCAAGGGTCAAATATGCTGAAAGCAATAGATGAAATTAAACCTAAAACATCCTTCTTCAGATATTTGGGTTCATACAAAATGGGAACAGAAGTAAAATTATAATTTTTACAAATCTAAAATTAAAAGACCCCTTTGCAGGGGTCTTTTTTCGCTTGTGTTTATTTTGTTTGCCTTATTATTTGTTGTTGCATACACCATAGTGCTGTTCAGCAAATTCATCATCACGCTGTCTGATGTATAAGAGTTTTAATTCTTCATCATTTAATTTAACTGTTTTTACTTTTGTAATATGATCTTCTGTTGAGTATTCAGGATCTCTGCTCCATTTAATCTTTGGATCGCTTGCGATTAAATCTGTTAAAAGAATTGAATTCTTTTGTAAATAGCCTTTGCTGAATCTGCCGTCTTCTCTGTATAAACCGGTTTGAGGATCCCAAGAATAAACATCTACGGAATCTCCGCGAGTCTGTACAAAATATCTTTGAACCAAATTATTATCGTAAATTGTAGCCTTTTCGTTATTTGGATTTCTATAGGTTTCAATAAATAAACCTTTAGGAGATTTAATTTTTTTACCGCCATAAGTTTGGATAGTAAAGTTTGACGTCGGAATTCTGTATACATCTTTACCCCATCCTGTGTGACGACCTTGCCAATCAAAATCTTCTCTGTCATAAACCATTATATTTTTAGAAGATTCAAGTAAGTTTGGACTAGCTTTGAAGTTGCTGCCATATTCCCAATCACGAGTACCTTGATAATAAACTATATTTCTTCTTGAAGGATCGTCATCATCAATATCAAATTTAATATTCCATTTATCTAATGTATCCAATGGAATAGGCTTTTGCCAATCACACAGCCATTTAATGATTGTGTCATGTTTAACGTGATAACTACCGGTATCGACAACGAGTGTGTCATGAATAGTATCATGATCTATGATATATTTGTATATAGTGTCTTTATGACCACAACAAGAATCACAATTACAACCTTTTCCATGATTGCTTATAAAATATGCGGTATCATTAGTTTTTGCTATTGCCGTATCGGAGCCTGAAGAATAAGCATAAGCATAAGCATCACCGTCTCCTTTTTGACAAGAAGATATTGCAGGTGCGGTTGTCAATAAAACTAATGACCCCAAACCTGCCATTGTTGCATTACGCATTACATTGCCTTTATTTTTTTTGCCTGTAAAATATAAAGAAGCAGTAACACCTTGATCTTCAACAGGTTTCTGTTCCGGTTGAGGATTTTCTACTGCTTTATGAACCAATCTTGATTGACCATAACTGAAATTTTGAACTGAATTAACTTGCATATTTTTGCCTCCTATTATTTGCTTTTTCTTTTTTAAAACAGAACATTTTTTTACTTGCTACCACAAAAAACAAAAAATAAAGACAAACATGTAAAAATCAAGCTATATGCGAGTTTTAGCCAAAATATTGCGATTTACATTTCTTAATAAATATATTATTGCGCAAGTTTTTCACGAACCAAAGTTTCAACTTGTGCCAAAATATCAGGATTTTGTTCTAAATATTCTTTTGCTTTTTCTCTGCCTTGACCCAACTTTTCTTCATTAAAGCTGAACCATGCTCCTGCTTTATTTACAATATCCAAATTTACGGCAACGTCAAGAATATTTCCGATTTTTGAAATACCTTTGCCGAAAATAATATCAAATTCAGCAGTTCTAAACGGTGGGGCAACTTTATTTTTCAGTACTCTTACACGGACATGAATACCGACTTCACCATCGTCACCCTTAAGAGTTTCGGTTTTTCTTATTTCCATACGAACGGATGAATAGTATTTCAGAGCATTACCACCGGTAGTAGTTTCCGGATTACCGTACATTACACCGATTTTCATTCTTAGCTGGTTTATAAATATAACTGTAGTATTTGTTTTACCGATAATACCGGTTAATTTTCTCAATGCTTTTGACATCAGACGAGCTTGAAGCCCCATTTGCTGATCCTCCATAGAGCCTTCAATTTCAGCCTTCGGAACAAGAGCAGCAACTGAGTCAACCACTACAATATCTACAGCTCCGGAGCGTACCAATTCTTCTGTTATATCAAGAGCCTGCTCACCTGTATCAGGCTGAGATATGAGCAAGTTATCGACATCTACACCGAGATTTCTCGCATATTCAGGGTCAAGAGCATGCTCTGCATCAACATAAGCCGCAATCCCGCCTTTCTTCTGGCATTCAGCCACAATGTGCTGAGCAAGTGTTGTTTTACCTGATGATTCAGGTCCATAAACTTCAATAATACGTCCTCTTGGAATGCCGCCAATTCCAAGAGCAACATCTAATGACAGCGCACCGGTTGGAATTGAATCAACACTGACTGTGGCTTTGTCACCAAGCTTCATTATTGAACCTTTTCCAAAATCTTTTTCAATTTTTTCAATTGCAAGTTTCAGAGCTTTATTGCGTTCCTCACTTATATTTACTTGCGGTGCTTCTTTTGTTGCCATTTTAATATCCTCTCTTTAGAAGTAAATAGCGAAAAATGAATAGTGAACAGACCTTTACAATCTTTACGGTTATAAAATGTGCCTTAGCACCAAAACCGACTATTCACAACTTACTACTCACTTTTCACTTATATACTTATTCCCAAATATATATTTCTTTTTTCTTATAAAAACCAAAGCCGACTGATTTGTAGCTGTTTACTTCATTTTTCAACTGATAAATTTCTTTATTCAAATCAACAATTTTTTGTTTTAAAGATTCGTTATCGGTTTTGCATCTGATTAGCTCAACGACTACATCATCCATACCTTCAAGTTTTTGGTCAATAACTTTTGATATTCTTTCGCTCAATTTATTTTCCAAATCCTGCAAAGAATTTAAAATACTCCTTACAGCGGGATTTGAAGAACCGGCAACGGCAACAGCGGTTGATTTTGATGCAATCGGATCTGTTGTTCCGTTCATTTGAGCTTGCACTTTGCGCAAATTTTTCACTTCATCATAAGAAAAATATGTATAACCTTTTTCATTTTTTCTTGGTCTTATCGAAGCTTTTTTACATAATTCGACAATTTCTTTGTTGTCAGTTTTCAAAATAGTTCTGACTTCCTGAGGAGTCAAAGTTCTTTCTTCTGTCTTTTCTTTTAACATTTCACCTATCCCTATAAAACAACACTTACCAACATCATAATATTACATTTTCATGTCTTAGGCAAATTATTTTCATGCATTCATGAAGAAATGTAAAGAAACTGCAAATATCATCATCAAATTCGAACTCCTCGCCATATAATCATATCGTCATGCCCCGAACTATTTTTTAAATTGTTATTTTTTTGTTAAAAAATCAGTGTTTTTATAAAAACAGATGAATAATATAAATGTAGTTAAAAGTTATCAATAATAAAAATTGAAAGGAGTGCAGATTATGAGATTTTTAGTAAGACAAACACCGGACAATTTTATCAAATCAGTCAATGATGAAATCAGTTCAATTCTGAACAGACATTTTGACGATATTTATCCTGATTACGAGGATAAAATGACTATGCCCGTAGAAATTAATGACAAAAAAGACGAATATGATATTCGTGCAGAATTACCGGGGGTAAAAAAAGAAGATTTGGATATTGATTTAAATGACAATTATTTAACCATCAGAGCCAAAAAAGTTGAAGAAAACAAAGAAGCAGAAGGCTCTTATAAGAAATCAGAATTTAAGTACGGAGAATTTTCAAGAAGTATTTATCTTCCTCAAAATGTCGATGCGGAAAAAATTGATGCGACATTAGAGCATGGTGTATTAAAAATTAAAGCCCCAAAACTTGAAAAAGAAAAAGATTCCGTTAAGAAAATTACCGTAAAATAACAGATAAAATAATAATATGTTTATAACCCGATAAGGCATTAAGTTCCTTATCGGGTTATTTGTACTGATTACAACTGTAAATTAATTTATAAAAACCACTGATTCTCTTATAAAACTCTGCTTTTTAATTCTTCTATACTGTCAGAGCCATATTTGAGAAGAATTTCGTTTGCAATCACCCAAGCAACTCTTGCTTCTGCCACAACGGCGCACGATTCTACTGCACAGACATCAGAGCGTTCATAGTGAGCCTGAGCTTTTTGATTTGTTTTTAAATCTATAGATTCCAACGACTTCATCATAGTCGGAATAGGCTTCATAACAGCAGAAATAACCAAATCTTGTCCGTTTGTCATTCCGCCTTCTATACCGCCTGCGTGATTTGAAGTTCGACAAATTTCTCCGTCTTTTATTTCAAATTCATCATGATATTCACTGCCGCAAAATCCTAGCGGATTATCCCCGATTTCGACCGCTTTAATTGCGGGAATACTCATAACAGCTTGAGCCAATCTGCCATCGATTCCCCTGTCCCAATGAACATGAGAGCCAAGTCCGACAGGGATATTTTTATAAATTACTACAAATTTTCCTCCTATACTGTCACCTTTTTCGCGCGTTAAGTCAATTTCCTGATGAAATTTATCCGGACAGCAGGCCGCACCTATTTGAGTCACTTCGCTTGAACCTGTTATTCCTATTTGCTTTAAAATTAATTTTGCGACTGCACCGACAGCGACTTCTATTGCGGTTTTTCTGGCGCTTGAACGTTCCAAAATATTGCGTAAATCCTGTTGATTATATTTTATGGAACCCGCATAATCCGCATGCCCCGGACGATATACCGAAAAAGCTTTATCATCGGTTTGGTCACTTGGGGAAACACTCATAACCTTTTGCCAATTTTCAAAATCACGATTTTTTACTGATAATGTAATCGGTGAGCCGATAGTTTTGCCAAATCTGACACCTGAAGTTATTTCAACCGTATCGCTTTCAAGTTTCATTCTGTCACCACGCCCGTATCCTTGTTGACGTCGATGCAGTTCAGAATTAATAAAATCAATATCTATTTCAAGTCCTGACGGTACACCTTCGATTATGGCGGTAAGACATTTGCCGTGGCTTTCCCCGGAAGTTAAAAATCTGAATTTTTCCATAATTTAGCCTTTCAATTAGTTAAAGTTTAGCAGTTTTGTTACTTTTAATCAATAGGTACACGGATTATATTGTAAGCCAATCAGCTGTCATTGTGGACACAGCGAAGTAATCCGGTCATTTGTTGTCGGCGTGGCAACGCCGACCAACTTACATATTTACGTCATTCTTGAGGGAATGAAATAACGAATAATTCCTCCCCTTGTTAGGGGAGGTTAGGTGGGGTTTTAGTTATTTGTTGGGATAAACCAAACATAGTATTTACGTCATTCTGAGGGAATAGAATGACCGAAGAATCGCCTAATGTGGCAAATCTTGGGGGTTTTATAAGGATATTGTTAATTTTTCATTGACATATAGCCCCTCACCCTGCCCCACCTCTCGCACAAACGTCCACAGGAAGTTTGTGC
>CACXFH010000135.1 GCA_902766975.1 uncultured bacterium
CACTTTTGCCACCAAAAGTGCCCCCGTCCGGAGGACCCTGCGGAGCAATACTTATTACATTTATATACTTATAATATTTTTTATGTACAAAACATGTAACTAATTGCCTAACATGCGCAGTTTGCTAACTTGTTACGAAATCTATTAATTTGTTGGAGTTCGTAATGTGATTATATAATTGATTTGACTGCCAAACCTATTAATATCATTGCCCCTAAAATATGCAAAATCTTGGGACATATACTTTTTACAACATTTCCGCTCCAAAAGCCTGCTTGTGACATTATAAAAGATACAAAACCGATAATCAGACATGCAAGCCACAAAAGCGTATGTGTAAGCCTTAAACTTACTCCGGAAATCAATGCATCAACACTTGTTGCAACTCCAAAACCTATAAGACATTTTACATCAATACAGTTAATATTTTCGCATCTGTCATGTTTAAGGCTTTGAATAAGAAAATTAATTCCGAGCAGCATAAATATTGCAAACACAAGCCATTTACTGTATGGCAGCAAAAAATTATACATTCTGTGGGTTGCAATGTAGCCTATAATCGGCATTAGCCCTTGAAACAAACCCATAGTAGCAGCAAGTTTTAAAGAATTTATCCTGCGTTTTGAATGTATTATCAACCCTTGCGAAAATGATACTATCAGACAATCCATCCCAAGCGCAATTGAAAGTAAAATTATATCACCTAAATCCAAACCTCTACCTCAAACAATCTGTTCCACGGATATGAATATCTTACATCGATTTTTGAATTTAGCACACTTTCAACAACAGGCTCAAATTCTTTCATTAATAATGAAAGTTCATTTATATCAGGTTTTGCAAGCATTTGACGCACATTTGCCTGATATGCCCAATCATCCAAAAATCTTGTAATTTGCAATTTTTTAAAGTTTTCTTTGCTATAATTTTCTGCACAAAACTTGAATTTCGCCCCGCAAATCAGGCTGCCTAAAGTATTTGCCGTTGTATTCCATCCGCTGTATCCGTAAAAATTTTTATCCGCAATATGATTTTTGAATAATGATTTTACGAATTCATTATCCGCACCGTTTGCAAATCGCACATCTGCAATCATATATGGTTTTTGTGGGATTTTAAAATCCCCTTTGAAATTATCGGTATCTACCCCCATAACAATTTCACCCTGACGTTCAATAAAATTATTTACATACAAAATTAAATCTGCATTGTCACTGTCTGAGCATACCTCACATCCTGCAAGTTCTATTTGACCTTTTACAGAATTTTCTACCGAAACATCTTCATAATTCGATATTAAATTTTTGTAATCCGATTCTAAAAATACGGGATAGATTTTGAGTTTTTTATTAATGACTCTTGAAAGCAAACTAAGCGGAATTTCATCAGCTCCGGTTTTTGTAAAACCACCCAAAGCTTCAAGTTTTTGCGCTTCGTCTACGTTTAATCCAAACTGAGCACAATCATCTTTTGAAAAAACCAAAGTTTCAAATAGTCCTTCCTTTTGCAAATCCAAATAAATTTTATTTATTTCAAAATTACGTTTTCGTGTATTTAAGTAATCTTCAATAATCTCTTGAGGCACATCGGTTAAAGCTTTACCGTTTTTGTGAAGGTTATAAGAATATTCAAAAATTTTTTTACCGTATTGCGCCCAGTATTCTTTTTCTTCTTCGTTATAATTGTTATTTGATATGCGCATTATACTTGAAAACGCATATACTTTTGCTTTTTTATTTTGAAGAATAATCCTTAACTGTTTAAGTCTTGCTTTTAATTCATCCAAAGTTTCCTTTCCTCTGCGAGAAGGAATTAAACCGCCATAGATGAGAGTATCAAGTGAAATTATAATTGCATCCTGATTGGGTAAATTTTCAAGCCATCCAAAAAGAGCATTTATATCCGCTGTTTTATTCAAATCACCCAAAAATTCTCTCTTGGGAAGCGAAAAATCAATATTTTTATCTATCCCTGCGATAATCTTTGGTAAAGTATAGCAAACAGGTCGGTTATCTATAGGTAAAAACGCTACTTTCATAATACAATTTTAGCCTGAACAGTTTTTTACGCAAAATTGTTACAAAAAAATCAAATTTGTCCGAAAATTACTCTGTCTATATTTGCCAAATCTTTGACAATTCGTATATTTTTAAAACCTGTGTTTTTCATAATTTGTGCAACTTCAAGACTTTCATCAATGCCGAGTTCAAATAATAAGTACCCGTTTTCATTCAAAAATTTCGGAGCATCTTTAATTATTTTTTCATAAAACTCTAAACCTTTTTCATCACTGGTGTAAAGCGCAGTATCAGGCTCGAAAGTCACTTCTTTTTGAATATTTTTCTTCATTGACGGAGGAATATACGGCGGATTTGAAACAATCATATCAAATTTTTCATCATCTCTAATCATCGAAAATATATCGGATTTTCTAAACAATGCTCTGTTAAACAGTCCCAATTTTTCCATATTTTTGAATGCAGTTTCCAATGCCTCAAATGAAATATCCGCACCGATAACGGTTGCTTTAGTCAGTTTTGCAATCATACAAGCAATACAGCCTGAGCCTGTACCGATATCAAGTATCGTTTTTAAACGATTTTCTTTTATAATTTCAACAGCTTTGCGCACTAAAATTTCTGTTTCATCCCTCGGAATTAAGACAGACGGATTTACGATAAATTTTTCACCCATAAAATCTGCTTCCCCGATAATATACTGAATGGGTTGACGGGTTGAGGCTCTTAATTTTGCTTTTTGCTCAACAAGTTTTAATTTATCTTCTTCAAGCCTTTTGCCCATTATAATATCAGCAACACTATATCCCGCATAATACTCAATAAGCATTTTTACTTCAATATTTGCTTCATTTTGTTCAATTCCGGCATCGGTTAAGATTTTTACAATATCTGTTATCAGCATTTAATCCTCAATATTTATTGTAACTTCATGTTCTTTTATTATTTTATCAATTTCTTCCATTGCTTCAAGCTTAGATGCTAATTCTTTTTTTTCTAATCCGTATTTTTTACAAAGTTTTTCGTAGTAATACAATTGCTTTTTGGTTGGTAATTCTTTTGACATTTTTACTTTTTTAAGGAATTCACGTTTTTGTTTTTCATAAGCCTTATTTGCTTCAATAATCGGTCTTTGGGATTCTTTATATTCATAATATTTTTTGCATTCATGAATATATTTTTCAGTATCTTTTTTAAACCAATCCTCGCAAATAACATCTTTCAGAAATTCAAATTTTGAACAATTTAATTCCTGATAATATTTTTCATCCTCTATAAATCTGTTGTAAATTTCAATTTCATCAGACTCTATGTATTTTTTTACATAGGCTCTGAGATAATTACATAGAGATGACTTTTGATTTTTTGTAAAATCCAAATAAATCTGTTTTTTCACTTCATACATAAAAACTACCCGAAAAAAAGAAGTAACGAAGTACAATCTTTTCGACTTTTCGCAAACCGTACAAATTTATGTACGTATCGATCCTCATAAAACCGTGTTACTAAGTCTA
>CACXFH010000136.1 GCA_902766975.1 uncultured bacterium
CGAAATACCATTACTTGAAGGATTTACCTCAATAACAGGTCCGAACGGTTCAGGCAAAAGTAACATTATAGACAGTATAATGTTCGCTTTGGGTTTGCGCAACGGCAGCGCTTTGCGTATTGAAAACGCTGCTGATTATATTACTGCATTTAATAACCGCAATGAAGCTTTTGTAAAAGTTACTTTCGGCGGAGTTCAGGGGTATGATGAACTGACTGTTGCGCGCAGGATTAAAAAAGGTTCTCAAGGATATAACAGTACATATTATCTGAACGATAAAGTAGAAACACTAACTAATATTAAAGCTGTCCTTGAAGAATATAATGTCACCCCAAACAGTTATAATGTCGTAATGCAGTATGACATAAATTCAATAATCGGTGCGACATCCAAAAATCGCCGTGCAATGATAGATGAGATTGCAGGGGTTGCAGATTTTGACAGACGTATAGAACAGGCAAAAGGAGAACTTGAAAAAGTTGAAACTCGTGTGCAGTCTGCCTCTTTGATATTGGCAGAAGTTGCTTCTCAGCTTGAACAATTAAAAGAGGAAAGAGAAGTTGCTATAAAATATAAAAAACTTCAGGATGAAAAACAGGGGCTTGAAGCGCAAATCGGTACCGTAAAATTCTTTGATTTGAAACGTAATCTTGAACTCGCGCATGAAAATATTTTAAAAGCTAATAAAGATTTGAAAGAAAAAGAAAATTCATCAAAAGATATAGAAGAAAGAATTAAGTTAATCAATGAAAAATACGAGGAATTAAATAAAAAGCTTAAAGAGCAAGGGGAAGACGAAAGGGATAAATTAAAAGAAGAACAAAGTAACTTATCCTCTCAAATTCAGACAAAAAACAGTGCAATTGATTATTCTCAAAAACAAATTCAAAAAGGTTTACAATCAATTGAAAATGCTAAAAACGGCATAGAACTCTACAATAAAAATATAGAGGCTGAAAGATTAAATATTAAGCTGGCCCACGATAAAGTCGGTATTATAGAAGGTCAAATTAAAGAGAAAAAAGAAGAATTAAACCAAAAGCTCAAAGATATTTCAGGGCTGAGTTCCACTGCGGATAAATATATTCAGGAACGCAACGAAACTTCAAAAAATTTGGATATTCTAAAAGACAAAGATAACAATCTTTTAAAAGAGTCTTTGCCAAAAGAAAGCGAACTGAAAAATTTAAAAAAAGAAATTGAAGAAGCAAAAGAATTTGTGGCTAATGCGGCAAAGAGTAAAGAAGAATTTACGGATAAAAAGTCATTAAAAGAATTGGAAGTCGAAAATCTCAAAAAAGAGATGGAAGAATTAAAAGAAGTTCAGGCTTCTACGATGAAAAAGCTTGATGATATAAAATCTGCGGTAGAAGATTATGATCATGATTCAAGGGTTGCATATCGGAAATTTACGGAATTAGAGGCTCAGAAATCTGCATCCTCAGGCGGTGCAACAACGCTTCCTATTTCAACAGTTATGAATGCGAATTTAGACGGGGTCCATGCGCCTATAATGCAGCTTGGTAAGGTCGATGAGGAATATTCTGTTGCATTAAACATTGCATTTGGCGGACGTTTGGCGCATATTGTTGTTGACGATACTCATGCTGCCAATGTCGCAATGGAAGTCTTGCGTTCTTCAAGAAGCGGGACGGCAACGTTTATTCCTATGAACAAAATAAGAAAGGCTCCGGGCAGGCTGAATTTGCCGAAGGACAACGGAGTTATTGATTTTGCAATAAATCTTGTCGATTTTGATGATATTTATATTGATGCATTTTTCTATGCTGTCGGAGAAACATTGATTGTTGAAGATTCGCAAACTGCCGAAAAGCTTATAGGTAAATATCGTATGGTTACTCTTGACGGTAAATTGTATGAAAAATCAGCCGCAATAACCGGCGGATACATAAAACAAGGGCTTTTGGGGTTTGGCAAAAATGATGATAAAGAGCTTGAAAATGCAAAGAAAAAAGTCGAAGAACTTCAGAAAAAATATAAAGATGCCTGCTTAAAGCGTAATGAGTTGGAAGATACATTGAGTAAAGTCAGAGCATCTTATTCAAATGCATCGACTGAGTATTCAAAATCCAGAATTGAATTAAACAACATGGTTTCACAATTTGAAAACAGTCAGGGACTTTTGGATTTAAAACAGCAGTTTATAGCTGAAAACGAACCAAATATTGAAAAACTGAATAAAGAATTAGATAAAATCGAAGAAAAAAGAATCGAATTAGATGCTCAAATAAAAACTGCTCAGGATCGATTGGCTGAACTTGACAATCTTCTGGGGGATAAGAATCTTAAAGAATTAAAAGAAAAAACTCAAGGTATTGAAGAAGAAATCAGACATCTTCAAAATGAACTTTTAAATGTGAATAATGAAATTAACGGTTTTGACGGAAAAATAAAGTTTAATGAACAGCTTATAATTTCTAAAAATGATGATATAAAAAATATTACCCAAAATAATGAAACTTTAACAAAAGATATTGAAATTTATAAGACAGAAATCACTCAATTAGAGGAGCAACTGGGCGCACTATCTGATAAAATTAGCGTAATTGATAAAAAAATCGGTGCGCTTGTGAAAGAAAAAGAAGAAATAAATTCTAGTCTTGTACAGCTTCAAACAGACAAGGCGGTAAAATTATCTGAGATTGAAAGGGTTGAAGAACAGATTGAATCCTTCAAAGCAAGACGCAGAGAACTCGAACCGCAGTTAAATGAAGCGCGTCAGATTCTTACTGATGGTGGTGTCGATATAGAAAAACTTGAGCCTGTTCAAATTTCTATAGATGAATTAAATGCAAAAATTCAACGACTGGAAAAAAGGATGCAAGAGCTTGGGGATGTCAACATGCGCGCTATTACAAGTTATGAAGAAAAATCACAAAGAAAACAAGAACTTGATGAACAAATCCAAACTCTTACAACCGAAAGAACATCTATTTTGGAAAAGATGAACGGCTTCGAAAAGCAGAAAAAAGAAGCGTTTATGACTACATATACGGCTATAAATGAAAACTTTAAAGATATATACCATCAATTATCCGAAGGGGAAGGGAAATTAATTCTTGAAAATGAAAAAGATCCTTTGTCCGGCGGCATGACAATTGAGGCAAAACCAAGAGATAAGGTGACAAATAATAAATTGAGCGCTTTATCGGGCGGAGAAAAAGCGCTGACTGCTTTAGCACTGGTATTTTCAATTCAAAGATATCTGCCTGCACCCTTTTATGCCCTTGATGAGGTAGATGCAAGTTTAGACGCAATGAATGTTGAAAGAATTGCGGATATGATAAAGAAACAATCTGAGGATACTCAGTTTTTGGTAGTAACACACAAACCTTTGATGGTAGGAGCTGCACACAGAGTTGTAGGTGTTACTCAAAAAGAAAAAGGAAAAACAAAAGTAACAGGTGTTCAAAACAATGGATAACGCAGTAATAAACGGAGAAGATTTAAGTATATACGAAGGGTTAAGTTCACATGAAGCTAATGACGGTATTGGTATTCTTGTTGAGATGGCAAAATCAGGGAAAATTGACCCTTGGAATATAGATATTGTTGATGTAACAGAAAAATACCTTCAAAAAATGACGGAGATGAATTCTCTTAATTTGAAGGTGGCAAGCAGAACATTCTTATTTGCGGCTATTTTGTGCAGAATGCAATCAAATGTTCTCGCAGGGCTGACTTTAGAAGAATTTCAGGATAATGAAGAACCTGAAATGATATATGACGAAAACGGGTTACCCGTTGATGACTATTTGTCAGAGGATGATTTCGTCCCTACAAACAATATTGTAAGATGGGATGAGGCGCTAAAACGCAGAACAAGTGTAAGATTGAACCGCAACAGAGTTGTAACTCTTAAAGACCTTATTAAGCAGTTGGAGTTTTATGAAAAAATTGAAGCCCGTGCGAATTTAAAAGATGCACAACAGCGTGCAAGACGCAGAGTTCGGGATTTTTCAAGGATGACGACAAATGACATTATTACAAATATGTCTAATGATGCATTTATAGAAGAAGCAGTTTTAAAATTAAAAGATAATATTGAACAAATATTTCAAAATAAAGAGAAAGTAGAACTTTCGGATTTGTATATCTTAGGTATGGACAGAGTTACGTCTTATATGGCTTTGTTATTTTTAAGCAGGGATACTGACTATGATTTGGAACAAAAAGAGTTTTATTCAGATTTATATGTGGTAAAAGGAGGCACTCATGCAACCGCTTAAATCGAGAATAGAGGCTGTATTATTTTCTACAGGCAGAGCATTATCTCTTGATGAAATTTGTGTTTTTGTTGATAGGGAGCCTGATGAGGTCGAGGATGCTTTACTTGAGCTTATAATGGATTATTCTTCTCGCGACGGGGCTTTAGAAATTGATGATGAGGACGGTTATATATTGCAGGTGAAAGAAGAATACGGTGATATAGTTGAGCGTATTTGTCCAATTGATTTATCCGCCGCAGTTTTACGTACTCTGTCCATTATCGCTCTCAAAAAATCAATAAGGCAGTCAGAGCTTGTAAAGCTTCGTTCAAATGCTTATGAACATATTGCAGAACTTGTCGAAAAAGGACTTGTTACAAAGCAAAAAGATAAAAATGGTCGCAGTATTAATTTAAAAACAACTTCAAAATTTAAAGAATACTTTAAAATTACCGGTGATATTGATCAGCTTGCAGCCCAAATGGAAAGGGAAATAAATGATAAAAAAGATAATTAGTTACATAATTCTTTTTTGTGCATTGTATTTTATTGGAGTTTATATATGGAATAATACAGCGTTATGCAGCCCTTATTATTTCAATAAAGGTAAAGCTTTGTATAATCAGCATCAATATGATGCATCAATAAAATTTTTTGAGCGCTCTTTGCTTGCAAACTCTAATAATTCTTCTGCAAGATATTATTATGCCCTTGCGTTATCAAAAGGTACTCCGACCTATTCAAATCAGGAAAGTTTGTATAAAATGGCTAATTCAAAAACTAAAGATATGGCGCAAAGTTATGCCAAATCCAGGTTGTTTGCTCTCAAAGAAAGATTGATTGAAGGGGTGGAAGATAATTACATTTATAGTGCAGTCCTTAATAAAGATATTTTAAGGTGGAATATTGAATCATTCCCGTTAAAAGTATATTTCGAAGATGCCAAGCCGGCATATCGGGAAAATATAAAAATGGCATTTGATAAGTGGGGAAAGGCAAGCGGTTTTTTGCAATTTGTCGAAGTCTTTAAACCAGAGGAAAGTGATATCGAAATAAGGTTCAGAAATTATGACGGTCCCGAATGCACGAGCGCGAATTGTAATTATACAGTCGCAACAACATCAAATACAACAGACAAATATCACAGATTAAAAAAAATGATTATAAAATTTTATAATGAAAATCCGTTTGGAGAGCCATTTACAAATGCCGAAGTATATAATACCGCACTGCACGAAATAGGGCATGCTATTGGTATAGCAGGTCATAGTGATAATCCCGCAGATGTTATGTATGCGGGTAATCATAAGGTCACCGGTGTATTTGATGCTTATAGTGATGAAAGATTTAATCTGTCTAAGAGAGATTTAAATACTGTTACTTTGTTATATAGAATAGCTCCTACAATTACTAATACCCGCGGTTGGTATTATGAAAATTTGTATTATGCTCCGCTGATTTTGGGTAATGATGATGAAGTATTAAAGAAAAAGCTTGACGAGTATCAAAATTATATTGATAAATACCCTAACTATTGCAGTGGTTATATAAATATTGCAACCGTATATTCAAGTATGGGCAATCATAAAAAAGCTCAAGAATCTCTTGATAAGGCTTTTGACCTTGCTACAAATGATGATGAAAGATACCTGATACACTATAATCGTGCAGTATTGTATTATAATAATCAGGATTATAAAGCTGCATTAAGTTGTGCAAAAGAAGCAAAAGTATTCAGAGATGATGAAACTACAAATACTCTTATTAAAGATATAGAAGATACGATTTCTCAATCACTCAAATAAATATCTTACTCGATATTTTTCCTTGAAATAACTACTGCATTTGATAATGCAATTCCTCCGGGCTGAGGCGGGTTATTTACGATTGAACCGTTTACATACATTACTGTTGAACCTCCGCCGTCTAAATTCATTGCATTTGTGCAGCCTAATGATTTCATAAAAGTTGCTAATTCGTGTAATGTCAATCCGATAGAGCTTCCTTCTCTGCCGTCAACTGCGACAAGTATCAAATTCCCATCTGATGTGTATCCGACTGCGCTGCGTGGATTTCGTCCTCCGATAGCTTGAAGCTTTTCTTCTGATACATCAACATAAACATTGCCGTTTTTTACAAGATACGGTCCCCCGCTTATTATGTGTTTAACATTTTCCCATTTCGGGTTAAGGTCTATTGATAACGCAACTGAGTCCGCTCCGAATAATGCGCTGAGTTTTTCTTTAGGTCCAACTATTACGTAACCGCCTTCAGGTATATTCATTGGGTTGGCTGAAGCGCCTAAAATTTTGTTATCTAAAATCTGAAGTTGAACTCCGCCTTTAGGTGAAACAGGAGATTTTACCCCCCAATCTCTTGAATAGGCTATTACATAAGATGATAGCATACGTGGCTGATTGATATTATCTATTTTTATATTTGTCCCGTTTCCGTATATATGTCCGTCAAATTCGATTCTGTTCATGTCATAACCGTTATCCAAAATAGCCAGTGCTACCCTGTTGTAAACAGGACCTGTGTATATTTTTTTATTAATCATAAGTGTCCCAAGCGGTATCCCTGATTGCGGTTTGAAAAAGCCCCCGTTTAAAGCAACAATAGAATTTGTCCGTCCTGCAATTGTTCTAAGTGTTGTTTTGTGGTGAAGTGTGTGCGATGAGGCAGTTGCCGGCATGAATTCATAATCTTTTGCGACTTCGGAATTCATTTCAACAATATTTATTTTAACAGGTCTGCCGCCGTAATATTTTACCGTTTTTACATGTATTACTCCGGCTGCTACTTCATTTACCTTTAATCCGTTGTATTTTACTCTCATTTTGTAATCAAACATTCGTTGCATATACTCAGGATTAAGTTGTTTTTTGAGCCTATCGGCTGATTGATACATCGCCGGTCCTGATATAACTGTATTTGCTATCAAATCATTCGCATATATTGGGGAATGAAATATAAATTGTGACAGAACCAAAATTCCCAAAATAGATAATGCTAAAATAAATTCTAATGTTCTGCCTGTAAGCTCATTTCGATTAAAAGTCAGCGTATCCATAGTTGCACCTGCAATTAAAGAGTAACCGGATACCTTTTTTATTAAAGAGTGGTGTGGGGTATAACACTCATCGAAGACCTATTTGGGTCTATAGGATTCTCCTA